>JAZOUT010000080.1:0-10446 GCA_045658305.1 Candidatus Aphodosoma sp.
CTAGTCCTATCAATAGATGATTTTTTGTTTTTGGGATTCCAAGATGTTGAGAAACTTGTAGGACATTCAACATCATTATTGTCGATGTAATCAAGACCAATAAGGGCAGTGATTAGAAAATGATTCGCCTGCCCCATAGAGTCTTTAAACTTCCTTCTTTGTCTGCTTGTATTTAAATAAAGTTCAGTCATAATTATAAAGTTGTGGACTAAGTGGGATTCGAACCCACATCTCGCACTTTAAAGGCATAATCAATATGCTTTGAAGGAGCGCGCCTTTACCATTAGACCACTAGTCCATACCAGTTTATACTATCTCTTTCAATCCTAGTTCTTTTAGGAATTCATTATGCTTGTTTCTTGCTGCAATGATTTCTTTCTCAATGTTTGCAAGGTTCTTTTGAACATCACTTAAATTAATAGCCTCCTCATCTTTTGACAAGTTCACATATCGAGTAATATTAAGATTGTAGCCATTCTCTTTAATCTCGCTCAATGAGACTTCACGGGCATATCTACTAATGGTTACACGTTTTTTATATGCGTCGATAATATCTTCGACATCATTTTCTCGTAGAAAATTCTGCCGTTTACCTTTCTCATAGTGCTCTTCTGAACTTGCATTGATAAAGAGTATTTTGTCGTTCTTGCGACATTTCTTCAAAACAATGATACAAACAGGAATACCTGTTGAGTAGAACAAATTGGCTGGTAAGCCAATAATGGCATCAATATAATCCTTCTTTATAAGTTCTTTTCTGATGACTTCTTCCTTACCTCCACGGAATAGTACACCATGAGGCAAAATGATAGCCATCGTACCACTATCACTCAAGAAATGTAATCCGTGAAGTAGGAATGCAAAGTCTGCTGCCGATTTTGGCGCAACACCAAAACCATTAAAGCGGAAATCTTTTGCAGTCTCCTCCTTCGGATCCCAGCGCAGGCTAAATGGGGGATTTGCAACGATGGCATCAAATGTCATCTTCTTTGCAGGATTCTCTTCGCTCAATATGCTCCAATCATTGACAAGGGTATCGCCGTGATGTATCTCAAACTCGGTATCTTTCACACCGTGAAGAAGCATATTCATTCTAGCCAAGTTGTATGTCGTAATATTCTTCTCCTGACCGTAAATCTTGCCAATACCGTTGCTTCCCATCTCTTTACGAACATTAAGCAACAACGACCCCGATCCACAAGCAAAGTCAAGCACCTTGTCAATTTTACTCTTCTTTCCACTCTTTGGGTTTTGGCAATCCAAGGTGACTATCTTCGATAAAATTGAAGATACCATCTGAGGTGTGTAAAATTCACCTGCTTTTTGTCCAGAGCCTGCAGCAAACTGACCAATAAGATACTCATAAGCATCGCCCAAATCGTCGTGTTCAGCTGATAGTTCTACCAAACCATTTGCTATAGTTCGAACTACCTTACATAAAAGATTATTTCTCTCAGCATACCCCTTACCTAACTTCTCAGAGTTAAGATTAATTTCTGAGAATAATCCTTTAAGCGAACTCTCAAAAGATTCCTCTTCAATATATTTGAAGCCTTTCTCTATTGTTGTGAGAAGGTCCGGATTGTCTTTTTTCGCCATAACCACTATATTATCCCATAAATATTCAGGTTTAATAACATAGTGCGTTTTGCGCATCATTTGCGCCTCAAATAAATCAACATCAGTACTATTCTCATAATACCACACTTCAAGATATGTATTTACCCTAAGTTTGTTCATAATATCGTTTGGGGTATCATCAGGATAATCTGAACCGAGTTCCTTTTTCGCCGCTTTTATATAATTATCTGATAAGTACTTCCAGAAAAGAAATGAAAGCATATAATCGCGGAAGTCATCCGCCATCATTGCACCTCTTAAATCATTTGCAACAGCCCAAAGAGCTTTGCCTAACTTATTTTGGTTATTATTCGTCGCCATATTTACAAACTAAACTCATATTTAGCAATTATTCCATCTAAAACTCGTATAAACAATTCCTTACTATCTCCCGTTAATTTAGCATTCTGACTATCATACACACGTTTATGTGTGTTAGCATTTATTTTATCTGCAGTTTCTGAAGATTCTCCTATTTTATTTAGTACAGCCCCAAAACGTCCATCTCCAATAAACGACGCAATAGTTTCTAATACTTGCCTTAACATTCCGAAATGGTATAAATATAATTCATCATTTTCTTTTGCTTGATTTAATTTTTGCAAAATCAACAAATGATACAACCATGAACCATTATTTCGGCTTTTAAGTTTATATCCACCCTCATTTTCTAATATCCTTATAATATAACGATTCTCGACTTCCTCTTTTTCCCTAATAACAATACCTTCTTCAGTCTCTGTTTTATACTGCTTTATTTTCTTGATTTTATATTTTTCAGCATTATCTCCCTTACATAACCAATCACATAGTATGGAAAACAAACCAATGTGATGAGTTGAAATTATTATTTTCCTATTATTAGCAATACTTTTATCAAATAGCTCAAATATAGTTTGTGCTGTTAAATAAATATTTATATCATCAAGACTTGAAACAGGATCATCAATAAATATATAATCTTTGTGTGCCTCTGGAAAATCTTCTATTTCAAATAAAGCTAAGAAAAAACACCATATAAATATGCGCTCTTCTCCACGAGATATTTTAATTCGAGTATCTTTATCTTCTTCTTTAAAAAACCAAATATACTCAATTCCATCTTCCTGATTATCATTTATATATTTAAACCTAAAATCATATTTTGGCTGGTACACTTTCAATTTATCTTTTATGGCAGATTCATCACCAAAATATTGATGCAGTTTCGATAATCTACTATCCAAGATTTCCAATTGAAACATTTCGTTGTTCCATATAAACAAATCCTCACTATAAGCGTTATAAAATACGCCTAAGTAATCATCTACTCGTTTTGAGATATTGTGAAATTCTTTAGATAACCTTGTTTTACCAGTTCCATTAAAAGCATAAATGAGAACAATATTTTCTGGATAATTCTTAATTTCTTCTGCGATTCTATTTATTGACATAATTTATTATTCTTATAGTTTAGGAAATAACTGTTGCATTAAACATTTCTTATGAAGTTCTAATGCTTTTATCTTTTTATCATATTCAGATATTTGTTTATCCACAAATAGTAGTGTATCTGCTATTTTATTCTGCTCTTGCAATGATGGAACATATATGTTGATATGTTGATATGTTGATATGTAATATCTTTTATGCTCTTTTTCTTCAAATAGGACTTTGTTCATACATTCAAAAATAAATCTGAGATTATCTCTCTCTTCATATTTCAATGTAAGAAGTTTTATAGCAGACGATTTGATTTTAAAAGGAAAATCAACATACTTCTTATCTGTAGTAAAATCATCAAAGATTATTACAGGCAATTTGTTATATATTCCAAATGATTCATCTGTATAACCTAATATAAACCCCTTGTTCGCTGTAAGAACTGGAGTACCTTCTTTTTTATATGTATCATCTTCGATAATATATGGAGTAGGCTGCTCATAATTCAATATATCTGATAATGGGCGAGGTCTCCACTCCCCATCATTTTGAAACTCTTGGAAGCGGAGTTCGGGTGTTGTTTTGCCCTTGGCTGGGAATAGAAGCTGCAGTAAGCCCTTTTTGTGATCCTTCAATTGCTCAAATTTACGCTTTGTTGCATCAATATATTTATCCAATGACGACAAGCAATCTGCAACCTTCTTTTGTTCAGCAAGACTAGGATATGGTATTGGCATATCCATAAACTCCTTTGTTCCGATATTAATTCTATCGAATCGAGCTCCATAATTTGCCTTTGCTCTTAAATAATTGTGCCAACTATTACCCTTAAAATAGTGCTCGAAGAAGTTAATATCGCCTCCATTAAATCCAAATATCAAATACAGAGGCGACATTATACCGCGACTTAACTTATTTCTTGAAATTGGGCCGACTGGTGCCGTGACAGATACACGAGGATTATAGACAAAATCATTAGGCTCAATAATCCCATAATTTACAAGATTCTCTTTGGTGACAATTTCTCTGTCAAAATAATCTTCTTGACTAATAACACCTGAAGTAGCAGAATTTGTATATACGGGTAGTTCTATACCTTTTGTATTTTTCTTCCCCTTTCTTACAGCAACATCTGAAAGTTTGCATCTCTTCCACTCCCCATCATTTTGAAACTCTGGGAAGCGGAGTGTAGGGATATATTTTTTATTTTCGGTAGCCATTTCAATTACTCTTCACGGTAGGTTAAAACTATTCGTATGCAGAAAGACCTGAGATCTTTTGTCCTTCGGCCATACGCTTTAACAATGGTATCAAATCGGTCATTATCGCAGTCTCCTTCTTGGTGCGATCCTTCCAGCCCAGCTCCAAGGGCGCAACAAGCTCGCTCAATTTCTCGCCATCAAAAATCTTGCGATCTACGATAGTATGTACAAAACTTTGCAACGAAGCGATACTCAGTTTGTGAGTTTCAGCAATGGCGATAAGTTCATTAGCAAATTTCTCTGATCTAAACACCTCATAGCCATCTTTTATCTCTTGTTCGGTCTTGCCATTAACGCCATCAAGACTATCAATATATGCTACAATATCGTCACGCTCATCAATAAGATTTGCGCTTGAGCTGACCAAACTAATAAGTTGCTCCTTGGTTATCTTCATTTTTGATGGAACACCTGCATATCGAGCGATGAGATCCATTATATAGTCGTAGTCAATCAAAGCAGAAGCGAAAAGTACAAACTCAAAATCGAGTTCTTGAATCTCATTAGAAATACTCTCATTATTTTTGTCCTCTCGTCTTTTCTTTAGATTATATGCCAAATCTAAATATGCTCCACGAAATGCAAGTAAATCTTCATCTGTAAATCCATATCCAACTTGTGGCTCGGATACGATTTGAGAATTAATCTCATCTACACTAACGAAGTCTGTATATTGACTTAATTGTGTTTTATATCTTTGTACCTCTTTAAAGTAGTTAATAAAACCTGCTTTGGCTTCATCGCCACGAAGATTTGCAACCTCTGATGCCTTAAATTCAAGGTTGTGCACACTCATGAAGTTCCTTAAATCAGATATGGCTTTCTTGTATTTCTTATTAATATTTTCTGCTGGCTCAACCAACCATACCTGACGTGCTGTATCTGCCTTTTCTCTAGAGAAAAGAGCAATTGCTGCATCAACAGCATCTTGTTGTCCTCTAAAATCAAGAATGTTACCATATGGTTTGGTGTCATTCAAAATACGATTGGTACGAGAGAATGCCTGAATAAGTCCGTGATGCTTCAAGTTCTTATCAACATACAGCGTGTTCAGGTACTTCGAATCAAAGCCCGTGAGCAACATATCCACCACAATTACTATGTCAAGCTTATTCTTGTGTGGGTAATCCTTATTACTGTACTTCTGATTCTTGATGCGCTGTTGAACATCTTGATAATATACATCAAACTCAGATATGTCATGATTTGTACCGTATTGTTCACTGTATTTCTTAATGATATCCGCAAGAGCCTTCTTTTTCTTTTCAGGCTCCATCTCATTATCCTTGCGCTCCTGTTCTAGATCTTCTTGCAACTGCAAGATATCTTTATTGCCTTCGGCAGGTGGAGTAAAAACGCATGTAATATTTAATGGCTCAGCATCTAAACTTTGCTCACTTTGAATCTGTTGAAGCAGGTTATAGTAATCAATGGCATCATTGATAGATGCCGTTGCAAATAATGCATTGAATCGACACTCTCCAGTAGCTGCTCTGTGCTTTTTTATTATCGCTTCAGCGATAGCTCGCTTTCGAGTAGTCTCATCAATTGTTGCGCCATTCTCTTCTAGCTTGAAGTAATCAACATGGAAACGCAACACATTACGATCATCAATGGCATTTGTAATGGTATATGCATGTAGCTCTTTTTGGAAAACATCTTCAGTCGTTTTATACTGAGCTTGCTCGCCTGTTACCTGTGTATATGACGCATTCTGCTCAAAGATAGGTGTTCCAGTAAAACCAAATAGTTGTGCCTTAGGGAAGAATTCCTTTATGGCTTTATGATTCTCTCCAAACTGTGATCGATGGCATTCATCGAATATAAATACGATACGCTTATCCTTTAATGGCAACAAACGCTCTTGGTAATTATTGCGGTTGTTCGGATCTAATGCAATGCCCAATTTCTGAATAGTCGTGACAATAATCTTATCGGCATAGTCATCCGACAACATCCTTCTTACAAGACTTTCGGTATTTGTATTCTCCTCTACACACCCATCTTGGAATCTATTAAATTCCTCGCGAGTTTGCTTATCAAGGTCTTTTCTATCGACAACAAACATACACTTCTCAATGCTAGAATTGTCCTTGAGGAGAGTCGAAGCCTTAAATGATGTTAAAGTCTTACCACTACCTGTTGTATGCCATATATAGCCATTCCCGCGATTCTCATTGATGCAATCCATAATAGCATTGACCGCATATATTTGATATGGACGCATAATGAGTAACTTTTGCTCACTGGCAATCAATACCATATATTGACTTATCATCTTGCCGAGTTTGCATTTAGCCAAGAATACCTCTGAAAAATCATCAAGATTTGAAATCTTATTATTCTTTTGGTCAGCCCACTGATATACAGGCAAAAATTGCTCATCAGCATTGAAGTTAAAATGCTGATTATTGTTATTTGTGAAATAGTATGTCCTACTTTGGTTACTTACAACAAATAGCTGCATGAAACAAAGCAGAGAATTTGTGTAGCCATTGCCAGTGTTGTTTTTGTAATCCACTACCTGCTGCATTGCTCGGCGAGGACTAACTTCTAATGTTTTCAGCTCAATTTGAACAATAGGCAAACCATTTATCAAGATAATCACATCATATCGCTGGAAGCTGTTACGAGTATTCATACGAAGTTGATTGATAACCTCGTATTCATTTTTGCACCACTCTTTGATATTAACCAAAGTATATTGAAGTGGTGTGCCATCCTCTCTGATAAATGTATTACGCTCCCTTAAACGCTTTGATGAAACATACACATCTGAATCTATTATTTCTTCAAGTAATCGACTAAACTCAGAATCTGTTAGATGTACTCTATTTAACTGTTCAAACTTTACACGAAAGTTCTGCTCCAAAGTTTCTCTGTCGCAAATATCTGGACGATACGAGTACTTCAAATCACACAATCGCTTGATGAAATTTTCTTCTATTTGTTTTTCTCTTATCATGCTAATAATGACGATTTAATTGTTTATTAACACACTTGTTTCCACATTAAAAATTTTGGCAATTTGCGATAACAACTCTAACGATAACTACATCTTGTTTAAGTACCAAATCTATTGAAGAGTCTTTGCTTAACTGCTAAACAAACCATTTACAAGTTTTCTTTTGCTCAACCAATACGATTTTTATTTAGCCTTTATGTTTATGAAATTAAATTTATACGAATTCTTATGACAGAGCCTGCAAATCTCAATCCCCTTCATTTCACTAACAAAACCTATTATTCTGCTCTGCAAAGTAGCCCACGAAGCTATATTTTCTTCCTTTCTACTCTATTTTTTCAAGCAAAAAAAGTATTGCAAATTTACTATTTTTCTCTTACATTCACAAATTATTTTTACACCTCTTTTTTGTGA
The DNA here is from genome assembly GCA_045658305.1 of Candidatus Aphodosoma sp. Lineage (GTDB taxonomy): Bacteria > Bacteroidota > Bacteroidia > Bacteroidales > Paludibacteraceae > Aphodosoma. The sequence goes on from JAZOUT010000080.1 coordinate 7,684, forward strand.
TATATTTACTATTTATGATAATTTTACATACAACGGATAATGAAACCATCATAAGTCTCAAGACCAAATAAGAGCGTGAATTTAAGTATAATAATAGAGAAAAAGATATTTACAGACTACTAATTTACAACTTTATAATTTTTCCGCCAAAGTTGTCTTGAACCTTAAAGAGTATTTTTCTGCAAAGATACAAAATAAAATTGCCAAAAGCAAGTGATTTTTGCTATTTTAGGATATATACACTATATATAATTGGCTATCAACACAATCCCTTAACATGAAATTTACATTCTTCTATAATTTCACGACATTGTTTTTCGGTCATACGTATTGCGACGCCAACGGCAATCATATCCGCCTCTGTCGGTAGTCCCGAACCATTCACCGTAGTGGCATGTTCGCCATTATATCCTGCTGGACTATATGTTAAATCATAGGCTGGGGCTAAATGCCAATCCGACTCGGTATATACGAAACTAAAGTTCTTTGCATGGTCGTCACGATTCTTAGCTAATACATTAAATACCATGCGCCTAAACATTTGCTCAACCTCTTTTGGACTTTGAGTTAGCCACCCTGTCAAGTTCAGCAACACGGAATAATCTAACGAAGGTTCTTGATGCGAAACGCCAAGCATAGCGGCTGCCGTAATGACATGCCTACGCACACCATCAACTACGTCAAATCGTTTTGTTGCAAAATAGCAATCATCAATCAACTTAAAATCAGGCACATCAATACCACAACGACGAGCTACATCGTTGTAGCGCCACTCCATTCGCCCCATATCCACTGGGTCGTATGTGTGCCTAAACTTCACAATCCAACTACCCTCTTCGTCTTGCAACAGACATTTAGGTCGGCATCCGCCCGAATTGCCACTGCTACGATAGAGCAACTCCTCATCGACATCTACCTTTTCACCAAACAAATCCAACGCCATCTGCTGCAATTCATCCATTTTGGGCAACGACTTCGGCTCGCCTTGCAACATTTCGGGCACATAACTCAACGCCCCCATACCAGCACACCCCACAATGCTCAATCGCTGCAAAGGGGTCAATGCAAAATCATCCACACCATGACGGCGCAACATACGATTTAACAGATAGCGTCCATATCCATCAGGCAAACTATCCTCGAACACACCAAAATTGCCATAAAAGGGTTCGCGTTTGGCAATGAAAAGCTCCGATTTCAAAGGCAACTCGCGAGGAGAAATAGAAAATCCATCGACCAACCACTCCTTATCGTACTCAAATACACAACGACTTCCGTCGGGAGTGAGTGCCAACACGCCAACTTTTCGATTGCGATACATCACCGCCAATCTATTTATCTCTGTTATCAACATTTCTTCCTCGTTTTCGATTTTTATTACTATTAATCTCTTCTAATTCACGCATCGTAGAATACAAAGGTTCGCTCAACACAGATTTCATATCTGCCATATAGCCAAGCGACATAACAATAGCCACGAACGACTCGAGCGAAATCTTGTGCTTCTGTTCAAACTTAGCAATCGTAGGTACTGGCACACCACTCATCTGCGACAAAGCTCCGCGCGACAATCCTTTTTCTAAACGTCGCTTCTGCAATCGCTCAGCCAAACCACGCATAACATCCGCCGTGCTTTCTAACTCAAAATTATACAACATAAGAAATATAATAATATCTATTATTCAATAAAACCACACTTAACAAATACAATAATATTTGTTATTTAGAATTCATCATGCAAAGATAGTACAAATATTTTGTTCTAACAAATATTTCTCAAAAAAATCCTCTCTACCTCTTGACAAAGCCCCTAAAATTTTGTATCTTTGCAAAAGAATAACAAACACGAAACATACACGAATGATATACGAAGGATATACGAAGGATAACCTTACCCTCAGACTATCCTAAATATCCCAAAAAGCAAAACATTCCGCAAAAACAATAACCCAAATACAAACCTCTTAAAAAACCACAAAATCATGGCAAACGTAGAACTCAATCCAATCTTCACATCTATCTCAGGCAAACTCTCAAAAAACAGCAAAATCACAACTCGCACACGCAACGGAAAATCTCACGCTTACGAAATACGCAACCCATTCCAAGGCGACCCTTCCCAATCTCAACGCACTCAACGCTCAACCTTCTCCGACGCAGTTACCGAAACCTCAAAAATCCTTCAAAACCCAGAACAACGCCAACATTGGCAATCTCTCTACAACCAATACCACCAACAAATCACCCAATCACCCCACTCAACCACCCTACCACTCAACGCCAAAGGCAAACCATATTCAACCCTCCGTGGTTACATCATTGCTATGCTATCTCAAAACACCTAACACACAACCATTTACATTAAAATAAAAACAACAAAACCACCAAAAACCTCTATAACCTCTAAAACAAAACATCCCCCTTCAAAAAATAATTTAAAAAATTATTATTCAAACACTTGCACGTTTCAAAAAAAAGTCGTAACTTTGCGCCCGATTTTAATAACAATATAATGTCTAACCCATTCATTTGAAAATTAAACACTTAATTAAAATGGATCAATTCAAAAACTTAACTCCACAAGCTGATTTTGACTGGGATGCATATGCAAAAGGCGATGCTATGTCAAAAGAAGAACGTGAACAACAAACTGCCCTTTATGACGGTACACTCAACCAAGTGAAAGACAAAGAAGTCATGATGGGTAAAATCATCTCAATGAACAAACGTGAAGTTGTTGTAAACATCGGTTTCAAATCAGAC
>JAZOUT010000081.1:0-13211 GCA_045658305.1 Candidatus Aphodosoma sp.
GATACAACCATAATCTCAACTATTATAAGATGAATATAGACGCATTACTAACTATAGAGAGAAAGAAATGTGTGATTTTTTGTGTGTGGTGTGATTTTTTTTTGCAAAAAACTTGTATTTTTTCATTTTTGCAGATATTTATATATAAATAATATTTATAAAAATCTATTGAATTATGGCAAAAATCGAAACAATCTCGGTAGTCGATAGCATATCAGGCAAGTTCGACAAAAATGAAAAACTCGTTTTCAGCAAGAGATTTGGTAAAACGTATGCGTGGGAAATGACACCATCAAACCTCGACCCTACTGTGGCGCAATTGGCGGTGCGTGAGCGTTTTGCTGCGGCAGCAACTCAGGCGGCAGCTGATATGGCAGACCCTGAAAAGAAGGAGGAATGGCAAGCAATTGCGGATGCCTCTAACGGCAAGTGGAAAACTGCTCGTGGTGCGGCATTTGCATCGTATTATAGTAAAGCGGGAGAGTAAAGAGTTAGGAGTTAGGGGTTAGGAGTTAAAAAATTACTGACTAAAAAAGAGACGTAGCGGTTATAAAAAAAAGAGACGTAGCCAGCTACGTCTCTACTTGTTATATGTATTCTGTAAGTTGTTTAGTCGGGCAATATGAGGAGTGCATCGCCGTACCATCCGAAGCGGTAACCCTCTTTGACGGCAACGTTGTAGGCGTTCATCACTTCGTCGTAACCACCGAATGCTGCTTGATTCATGAGCATCATGCTATATGGTAGTTGGAAGTTAGAAATCAAGCAGTTGGCAGTAGTGAATTGGTAAGGTGGGAAGATGAAACGATTGGTCCATCCTTCGAATGGTTTAATTTCGCCATTGGCGGTAGATGCTGTTTCGATAGCACGTAGCGTAGTAGTACCTACAGCGCAAATTTTGCTTTCGCGTGCAGCAGCAGCGTTGAATTTGATGCTTGCCTCTTCGCTGACATCCATTTGCTCCGAGTCAGCTTTGTGCTTAGTCAAATCCTCGACATCAATTTCGCGGAACATGCCTAACGAGGCATGAAGAGTAACGTAGGTGAATTCCGCACCACGTATTTCGAGACGTTTCATCAGTTCGCGTGAGAAGTTGGCTCCTGCAGCAGGCAATACCACGGCACCCTCATTTTTGGCGAATATACATTGGTAACGCTCTCTGTCGTCAGGCTCGGGTTTTCGCTTGATGTGAGCAGGTAGAGGAGTGTCACCGAGAGCGAACAAGTCGCGTTTGAACTCATCGTGCGTACCATCGTAGAGGAAACGAACTGTACGTCCACGTGAAGTTGTGTTGTCAATAACCTCGGCAACCATCGAGTTGTCGGCACCAAAATAGAGTTTGTTGCCCACACGGATTTTACGTGCAGGTTCTACTAATACGTCCCAAAGTCTGTATTGTTGATTCAATTCGCGCAACAAAAACACCTCGATGAGCGCGTTAGTTTTCTCTTTGTTGCCATGCATGAGCGCAGGGAATATCTGTGTATCGTTGAAGACGAACAAGTCGCCATCGCCGAAATATTCGGTTAACTCTTTGAAAATCTTGTGTTCGATGCGATTAGACTTGCGGTGCAACACCATAAGGCGACATTCATCGCGATGCGCCTCGAGTCCTTCTACACGTTTGACGATATTGCCTTCAGCATCGCGCTCGTGAGCAGCAGGATACTGTGCTATTTGCTCCTCAGGCAGTTTGAATTTGAATTGCGATAGTTTCATATTTTAATTAAGAATTAAGAATTAAGAATTAAGAATTAAGAATTAAGAATTATTCGCTTCGCTTATGATTTCATCGCCTAAAGGCTCAAAGACCTTTGGTTCTTGCTCATTTGTGTTTTCTTGTTTTATAATTCCTTTTTCAATGCAGGTAATAAAATCCTCCACCTCCATGCAGTCTTCGAGGCGGATGTCGCCCACTTGTGTGCGTTTGAGTGCCGTAAGATGCGCCCCTGACAATAGTGCCTCGCCGATATCGCGAGCAAGAGCACGAATGTAAGTGCCTTTACTACATACAACACGAATCGTAAGCAACATACTTTCCTCATCAAACTCCAACACCTCAATCTCGTCAATCACAAGCAATTTTGGTTTAATTTCCACCTCTTGTCCCTTGCGAGCATAGTCGAACGCACGTTTCCCATCTATTTTCACTGCCGAATATGCAGGTGGCACTTGCCATATCTCGCCCACAAAGCGTTGGATAGTCTCATCGATGCGTTTGCGATAAATATGCGACGTAGGATACGTCTTGTCGACAGGATGCTCCAAATCAAACGATGGAGTAGTAGCACCGAGTTGAAGCGTAGCAATATACTCCTTTACGCCATACTGCAATTCCTCGATGCGTTTAGTTGCCTTGCCTGTACAAAGCACCATAACGCCCGTTGCCAAAGGATCCAACGTACCTGCGTGCCCCACCTTCAACTTCTTTTGTCCAAGAGTGCGACAAAGAATGCGACGCACACGATTAACCACATCGAACGAAGTCCAATGTAGCGGTTTGTTAAAATATAATATCTCTCCGTTAATAAAATCCATTTGAATCGATGCACAATTTACAATGCAAAATGCACAATTTTTATTACAATATTGAGAATCCAATAGTTATAGCACCAATAATAGCGCAATAAATAGCGAAATAGATAAGTTTGCCTTTTTTGACGAGGTTAATCATAAATTTGCAAGCGAAACATCCCGACAAGAACGCCGCTAAGAATCCTACTGCCAATGGCATAAATCCAATACCGCCAACGAGCGAAGGTTTATCAATCATATCGATGACATTCAAAAGAGTTTCGCCAAGAATAGGCACCAAAACCATCAAGAATGAAAACTGAGCAACACTCTCTTTTTTATTGCCAAGAATAAGTCCCACGGCAATAGTAGTGCCCGAGCGCGAAAGACCTGGTAATACAGCAATCGCTTGCCCCACACCGATAATGAATGCATCGCGATAAGATATAGTTTCCTTTTGACGCGCTTTAGCATAATAGGCAAACGCAAGTAGAGTGGCAGTAACCAACAAGCAACAACCCACAATCAATAACCCGCTACCAAAAATCGCCTCCACCTCATCCTTGAAGAAGATACCAATCACAAAAATAGGTATCATCGAAAGAAGTATTTTAGCAACGTATGTTTTTTCTTCGTTCCACTTTTTAGTGAAGAATGTTCCTTTAAATAGACCTTCTATCTCTTTCCAAAGTATTACTATTGTACTTAACACAGTAGCAGCATGCACCGTAACGGTAAACAACAAATTGTTTGCCGCCGAAGTGTTTAAGTTTAATATCTCTTGTCCGATAGTAAGGTGTCCACTGCTGCTCACAGGTAAAAACTCAGTCAAACCCTGCACCACGCCAAGTAACAATGCTTCTAACCAATTCATAAATTAGTTATTAGTTACTAGTTATTAGTTATGAGTGTATAGTGTATAGAGAATAGTGATTAGTGCCGAATGGCATTCTCAATTCTCAATTCTCAATTCTCAACTTTCAATTCTCAATTCTCAATTCTTAATTCTTTTTGTACATAATCGCGATAATCATACCAACAAAACCAATCATCGCCACGATAGGTGCCACAGTAATACGGCGGAAACTGAAAACATCAGGATTAAACTCCGTTGTAGTCGAACTACCTGCCATGAGAGCAAACCCTACGATTATCAATATAACCGATACAGCAATAAGAATGTAATTAATTTTTTTAAAAGCAAAATTTTTCATATAATTAAATAAAATACAATTGTTCAGTACGCATACGGAGGTAGCGATTAACAGCTGCCACAGTTGCAATATAATTGATTATTAAACTGATAATAAATATAATAATTGCTACAGGTACGACGATTTGCCCATGATACAAATTTACCGATATACCCATCTGTATCTGCACAAGATATACCGCGCCGCCCAACATCGATAACGATAAAAACGTAGCAATTAGCGAGTTCATAATCGAGCGACGCACAAACGGACGACGAATAAAACTATTCTTCGCCCCAACCAATTGCATCGTATTGATAATAAAACGTTTAGAATATATCGACAAGCGGATAGTATTATTAATCAACACAATAGATATAAACAGCATGACAAATGCAATCACCGACAACACAAGCGAAAGTTTATTTACATTATTATTCAACAACTCAAGCATATCCTTTTGGTAAGTAACCTCAGTAATACCCTCAAAAACCTGCAAAAGAGGCAATATCACACTACTTATACTATCCACATTAGCATACTCAGCATTTAAAAACACTTCCAACGAAGCACTAAGTGGATTATACCCCAAAAACTCCGATGGGTCTTCACCAATAGCAGCAATATGCTCCTTTAAAGCACTATCACGACTGATATACACCACCTCCTTAGCATACACAGTAGCATCAAGATAGCGCTCCAAACGTGTCAAATCACCATCACTAATACTATCATTTAATATAACCGAAAGCGACACATTCTCCTTACTTTTCATAGTAAAATAATGCGTCGTAAGATATAACGACACAATAAGACCAATCACAAACAACACCAACGATATACTAACCGTTGATGTAAAATGCAAATTAAAAAACGATTCCCTATGTTTCTTAGGATATTTATTCGACATAACTACTTGAAAGAGCGTAATATACGCATTTTATAAAAAACAATGCAAATATACTAAAAAATATACAAACCACAATACAAAACCATATTATTTTGCACACTGATTTTGCCAACTGCGCGACGAAGCATCCGAAGGCATTCGCCAATCACCACGAGGTGAGAGACATACCGAACCAACCTTTGGACCATCAGGCATACAACTACGCTTAAACTGTTGATTGAAAAAACGACGACAAAACGTTTTCAACCAATGATTTATCGTAGCATCATCATACCTATCAGCAAACGTACGTTGCGCCAAATACTCAATCTTAGCAGGCGAAAAACCACAACGCAAGGTATAGTACAAAAAGAAATCATGCAACTCATACGGACCAACCAAATCCTCCGTAATCTGAGCAATATCACCATCCTCCGTAGCAGGCAACAACTCAGGCGAAACAGGAGTATCAATAACATCCAACAAATTCCCACGCACCGACTCCTCCATCTGATTCTCACTCGCATAACGCACCATATACCTAATCAAAGTCTTAGGAATAGAAGCATTCACAGCATACATACTCATATGGTCACCATTATACGTCGCCCAACCAAGTGCCAACTCCGACAAATCACCTGTACCAATAACCAAACCACCATGCTTATTCGCCAAATCCATTAACAACTGAGTACGCTCACGCGCCTGAGTGTTTTCATACGTAACATCTTTAACATCAGGATTATGTCCCAAGTCCTTAAAATGCTGCATACAAGCATCCTTAATATCAATCTCCACAAACGTAGCACCAAGTTTTTGTATCATTTCCACAGCATTAGTATAAGTCCTATTCGTAGTACCAAATCCAGGCATAGTAACACCAATAATATTCGAACGAGAAATACCAAGTTTATCGCACGTCTTAGCACAAACCAACAACGCAAGTGTAGAATCCAACCCACCACTAATCCCCAACACCATAGTCTTCAACCCCGTATGATGCAAACGAGTTGCCAATCCCGCAATCTGAATATTAAAAATCTCCTCACAATTCTCCTCCATCCTATCATACGAAGGCACAAACGGAGTAGGAGAAAACTTACGTCCCAATTCCGCCACAAAAATCGGACAATCACAATCAATATAACGCACATCAATAGCACCATTCAAAGGCGAAACCCCCTGCTTAAACGTACTATTCTTCTGCCTATCACCACAAATACGTTCAATATCAATATCAGCATAAACAATCTGATTGTCAGTTACAAAACGCTCACTCTTTGCAAGTATCGAACCATTCTCCGCCACAATAGCATTACCCGCATACACCAAATCAGTCGACGACTCACCAAAACCCGCCGAACTATACACATAACCCGAAATCGTACGCGCCGACTGCTGTCTAATCAAATCAACCAAATAACCATGCTTACCAATCAACTCATTCGAAGCAGACAAATTAAAAATCACCTGAGCACCCGACAAAGCAAGCACCGAACTTGGAGGTATCGGAGTCCACAAATCCTCACAAATCTCTATCCCAAAACTAAACTCCTCACCCTGAAGCACCAAATTACGCCCAAACGGAATATCCCTCTGCCCCAACAAACAAACCCTATCACGCATCGCATCAGTCGCCGAAGCAAACCAACGCATCTCATAAAACTCATTATAATTAGGCAAATACGTCTTAGGTACAACCGCTAAAACCTTACCCTTACGAATAACAACCGCACAATTAAACAATTGATTATCAATTCTCAACGGAGCACCCAATATCGTAGTTAAACCAACCTCAGTCTTACTATATTCTACCACATCACCCAACGCCTCAAGCGCCTGTTCAAGAAGCAAATGCGACTGAAACAAATCAGCACAAGTATACCCCGTAACACACAACTCAGGAAACACCACAACCGAAGCACCATTCTCATTCGCCTCCGACATAAGTTGTTCTATCTGCGAAATATTCCACTCACAATCCGCAACCCTCACCTGAGGAATAGCAGATGCAACCTTAATAAAACCAAAATTCGTTTTCATAATATATAATACACTTTATAAAATCCTACATCAACTCCCTACTTCCTACTTCCTGATTCCTGCTTTCTACTTTCTACTCCCTACTCCTTACCTCACCATACCTTCACCATAGGTGTAACGTATTGTATCAATGAATGTTACAAAATAACCATTTTCAATACACACTCACATTGTGTGTTCAATATTCAATTACAGCAGAAACAATCCCTACAATCCCCAAAACAATCAACACCGCACCCGTAATCCTATTCAGCACACCAAGACCCTTCTCCTTAAACAACTTCGTACTAACCAAATTAACCAACAACGTCAATGTCAACCACCACATCGTAGCACCCAATAAAATCGACCCCATACCAACAACACTCAAAAAAGGCTCAGCCGGATTAATAACATTAAACCGAGCAAACAAACCAATAAACAAAAAAATAATCATCGGATTACTAAAACATAGACCAAACGCAGTAATATAATCACTAAACAAATCACCCCTCGAATGCTTACGCCTCTTATGCTCAAGTTGCTTCAAAGGATCCTTCGTATAAATATGAAAACCAAACACACCAATAATCAACGAACCAATAACCTGAATCCACAACTGATGCGCCTCAATAAACTCAATAATAAAACCCATACTACAACCAACAAGCAAAGCATACACCAAGTCCGATGTAGTAGCACCCAAACCCGTAACCACACCATGCCACCTTCCACGAGTCACCGTGCGCTGTATGCACAACACACCCAATGGACCCACAGGCACCGACACACACAATCCAATCAATATCCCTGTTAATATAGTAGTAAACATCTATTCAAATCAAAAAAAACTTTTGATAAATCATAACCACTTAATTATGATTTATTAATTAAATCAAATACACCCTCATAATCATCAGGATGAAACCAATGTATCTCTTCATCACGATTAAACCAACTCAACTGTTTCTTAGCATAACGGCGCGAATTCTGCTGAATCATCTGTATCGCAAATTCGCGAGTCCATTCTCCATCAAAGTAGTTAAACATCTCCTTATATCCCACCGTGTTTAGTGCATTCAACTCTCGCTGAGGATACAACCCCCGAGCCTCTTCCTCCAATCCATCGTCAATCATCTGCAATACACGGCGATTGATGCGATCATACAACTCATCTCGTTCGCGATTAAGACCTATTTTCACTATATCGAATGGTCGTTTTTTAGCTTGTCCTGTGTGCAGTTCCGAGAACGGACGCCCTGTCTGAATACACACCTCAAGTGCGTGCATTATGCGTTTGGCATTAGCAAGGTCCACTCGCATGTAATGTACAGGGTCAAGCAATTGCAATTGCGCACGCAAACCCTCAATGCCAACCTTATTATATAGGTCAATCACATCTTGGCGCACTTCAGGCAATATCGTAGGTATGTCATCTATCCCCTTACAAATAGCATCAATATACAGCATCGAACCACCAACTAATAGAGCAGACCCACATCGTGCAACCTCCTCTTCAATTATAGGCAGAGCATCTAATTCGTACTGTCCCGACGAATAATGCTCAGTTACAGAACGAGTACCAATAAAATAATGCTTAACACGTTTCAACTCCTCATCAGCAGGTGCAGCAGTACCAATTTTCGTTTCACGATATATTTGTCGCGAGTCCGACGAAACAATCGCGCACCCCAATTGTTCAGCAACACGCAGACTAATCTCCGTCTTGCCAACACCCGTTGGACCTAATATGACAAATAACGTATTCATTAATAGAGGTCGTCCATACTCATATCGCTGAAACCTTCTTCATCGAGTTCATCCATATCGAAGTCTTCATCGCCATAAAAATCTTCGCTCGAGAAACCAATAGCAGACGTAGGATTAGTAAGAAATTCATCTTCAGCAGTAATTTGTTTTGGAGCTACACCTTGAGCCAAAGCACAACGAGGTTTCTCTATTTCACCACCCATAATCTCCTTAAGTTCAATGAAAAACGAACGTTCAGACAAAATGTCGAACATAAACAACAAACGATCGCCTTCGTCGTGGATAAACTCATCTAGGTAAGTACGTTCCATTACGTAAGAATCAGTCTCAGAGTTAGTGTCCATCTCCATAAGAGTAATTTCTTCACCCATTTCCCAACCATTCTCACATACAAAAAACGAAGTCAATTGGTCTTTTGTGTATTTTACCGAGTCGAGAATTGCATTGTTGAATTCTAAAAAAGTAGCATCTGAGTTAATCTCAATTTCACGATAAAAGAGATCAACCTCGTCCGAAAGAATTAAAAATTTGTATACCATAATATTTACTTAAATGTTGATAATACTTTACAATAACATGCAAAGATATAACTTTTTTTTGTGAAATGCAATATTTTCTCATAAAAAAGTAGTAACTTTGTGACTTAAAATTGTAAAAAGCATTTATAATGAAAAGATTTCTGTTTTTTGTTTTATTTTTATGCTTCTTGTTTACGGCATGGAGCATTGATGTTGAGGCATATTACTCTTCGATTAATGGTAAGTCAGGAGCAGCATTGAAAACTGCTTTGAATAAGATTATAAAAAATCATAAAGATGTAGGCTACAAAGGTTTGTGGAGCATTTATAAAGACACCGATTATAAGGATGGTCAAGTGTGGGATATGTATTCTACTTGCAAGTGGACGTATTCGAGCGACCAATGTGGTAATTATAAGAATGTCTGCGATTGCTACAATCGTGAGCATACTATACCGCAATCGTGGTTCGATGAACGTACACCTATGAAGTCTGATGCTTTTCACGTATATCCGACTGACGGAAAGGTGAATGGTATTCGTGATAATCATCCTCATGGTGAGACAAACGCTTCGTTGATTGGAGGTAAAGCTCTTGGTAAATTAGGTAAATCTTCTGTGGAGGGTTATTCAGGTACAGTTTATGAGCCTGACGATGAATATAAGGGCGATATAGCGCGCACTTATTTCTATTTTGTTACTTGTTATGAAGATAAACTATCAGGATTTGATAGAAATGATGTGCTCACAGGTGATACTTATCCATCTTTGACATCTTGGTTCTATAATCTGATGCTTGATTGGCATAGAGAAGATCCTGTGTCAGATAAAGAATTGGCGAGAAATGAGGCGGTATATCAACACCAAAAGAATCGTAATCCATTTATTGATTATCCTGAATTGGCAGAGCATATTTGGGGTGATAGAAAGTTAGAGGCGTTCTATTTTACTAAGACTGATGTTGATAATATTGATGTTCCTAAGTATGATGTGGTTGTAAGTGATGGGCGAGTGGTTATTTCGGGATTAAATAGTAATGAGGTTATGTTGGTGGATTTGTCGGGTAGAGTGTTGCACTATGTTGAAGTAGATGGAGATACGTATTGTATAGAAGTTGAGCAAAAAGGTGTGTATTTGTTGTGTATAGATAATGCTACTGTTAAGATAATACTTTGATGGTATTTGATTTAAGCAAGAAAAAATCCGTTTTCACTCGAAAACGGATTTTTTTGTTTTATAATAATTTGTTGATGCGACGCATTGCTTCTGCAGTGTTTTCGTAGGTGTTGAAGGTGGTGAGGCGGAAGTAGCCTTCGCCGTACTCGCCGAATCCTACGCCTGGGGTTCCGACCACGTAGACGTTGTTGAGGAGGTAGTCGAAGAATTCCCAAGAGGTCATGCCGTTAGGGCATTTGAGCCAAATGTATGGCGAGTTGTGTCCGCCAGTGTAGAAAATGCCTTTGGCTTCGAGCACGTCGGTGATGAGTTTGACGTTGCGTTTGTAGTATTGGATGTTTTTGTCGGCTTCGGCAAGTCCTTCTGGTGAGAGGGCTGCTTCGAGGCCACGTTGAGTCATATAAGGAGCGCCATTGTACTTGGTTGTTTGGCGTTGTTGCCATAAGCGAAGAAGTGATACACCGTCGCGAATGAGGTCTTTAGGTACAACAGTGTAGCCGCTGCGAACGCAGGTGAAACCTGCGGTTTTAGAGAGCGAGTTGAACTCTATGGCGCAAGTGCGTGCCTCAGGAATGCTGAATATAGAGTGAGGGCAATCTGCGTCTGTAATGAAACGCTCGTAGGCGTTATCATAGAGAATTACCGCATTGTGTTTGTTTGCATAATCGACCCATGCCTGCATTTGTGAGCGGTTGAGTGCTGCGCCTGTTGGGTTATTAGGTGAGCAGAGGTAGATGAGGTCGGACGGAAAATCGGGTGGTGCAGGAAGGAAGTTGTTGGCTTCGTTGCACTCGAGGTAGATGATGCGTTGACCGTCCATAAGAGATGTTGCTTTGTAGAGTGGATAGACAGGGTCGGGGAGTAGGACGGTGCAAGTGCCTTTTTCGAAGATGTCGGTGATGTTGGCAATGTCTTCGCCAATGCCGTCGCCGATGGTGATTTCGTCGAGGTCGAGGTCGATGTTGTAGTTTTTGTAGTAGCGTTGTACGGCTTCGCGAGCGAATTTGTAACCGAGTTCGGGACCGTAGCCACGGAAGGTTTCGGCGTGTTTGAGTTCTTCCATTGCGTTGATGACTGCATCGGCAATCATAGGTGCGAGTGGACGAGTGACGTCGCCAATGCCAAGTTTGATGAGTGGTTTGTCGGGGTTGGCTTTCATGAATTCGACTGTGCGACGTGCTATTTCGGTGAAGAGATAGTTTTCTTCGAGTTTTGCGTAGTTTTTGTTTATCATATTTATTAATATTATATTTTGTCAACGGTCGACAGTCAATGGTCAACAGTTGGCGAATTAGACGGATTGATAGGGTTAGTTTTTATGGCAGTACACAATGAGAGTGTGTATTTTTGGGGGTTGCTTGAGGGTTGCTTGCACCTTGCTGTATCCTATATTTAAATTAGGGTAGTTTTTGGGTGTGGATACACACTGAGAGTGTGTATTTAGAAGTTGATTTTTCCGCGAAAAACTTCGGTGGCGGAGCCTTGCATTAGGACGTGGTTGTTGTCGGAATATGTGATGATGAGGTCGCCTCCACGGAGTGATACTGTGATAGGTGTGTTTTTAGGTACTCTACCGAGGTGGGTGAATGCTACTACTACGGCGCATGCTCCTGTGCCACAAGCGAGGGTTTCGCCTGAACCACGTTCCCAAACACGCATACGGAGGTGGGTAGGGGAGAGTTGTTCGACGATTTCGGTGTTGACGCGGTCGGGGAATAGCGGATGGTGTTCCCAAAGAGGTCCTAATTCGTGGAGAGGATAGTGGTCGATGTCGTCGATGGGGAGGATTAGGTGTGGGTTGCCCATGCTTACTGCCGATGCACAATGCACAATGCACAACCAACGGTCTTGAGCCTTGGCGAAAAATTCACAATTTTGAACCCCCTCCGCCCGTTGGGCTCGTTCCCCTAAGACAGGGGGACAATCTAAGGAGATTGTTTGGTTGATGAATGGTTGGTCGGTGAGGATTGGGATGTCGGCAGGTTGTAGAGATGGGGTGCCCATGTCGACGGTTATGCTATCGACCTTGTTGTCGATGATGTTGAGTGTTAGATGCTTGATGCCACTGAGGGTTTCGACATCTAATTCATAATGCACAATGCACAATGCACAATTATCTTGTGTTTTGCATCTTGTATTTTGTATTTTACTGATGTATGTTTCGTAGTAGTATTTGCCTACGCAGCGGATGGCGTTGCCACACATGCGACCTTCGCTGCCATCGGCATTGAACATTCGCATACGGCAGTCGGCTACCTCTGAGGGTAAAATAAGAACAACACCATCACCTCCGATACCTGTGTGGCGGTCGGAAGCGTGGCGTGCAAATTGTTCTATGTTGTCGGGCATTGGGTTAGCGATACAATCGAGGTAGATGTAGTCGTTACCTATGCCGTGCATTTTTATGAAATCAAACATAATTGAAAGTTGAAAGTTGAAAGTTATATTTACGATTTAAATTTCACGTTTCAAATTTCACATTTCAAATTTGGAATTACTCTTCGTCTTCTGGTTCAGCCATGTTGTGGAAGACATTTTGTACGTCTTCGTCTTCTTCGATTCGTTCGATGAGTTTGTTAACGGCAGCCATTTGCTCTTCGTTGAGAGTTTTAGTATCGTTAGGGATACGCACGAATTCAGAAGATGTGATTTCGTGGCCGTTGTCTTCGAGGTATTTTTGGATAGCTGAGTTTTGTGCAAATTCGCCATAGATTACGATATCTTCGTCGTCTTCAACGATTTCGTCAACACCATAGTCGATGAGTTCGAGTTCGAGAGATTCAAGGTCGAGACCGTCTTGTTTAGCGATGTGGAATACACATTTGTGGTCGAAAAGGAATTCGAGAGAACCAGATGTGCCGAGAGAACCTCCAAGTTTGTTGAAATAGCTACGCACGTTGGCAACAGTACGAGTAGTGTTGTCAGTTGCAGTTTCAACGAAGATAGCGATACCGTGAGGACCATAACCTTCGTAAGTCATACCCTTGTAATCACTTGTATCCTTACCCAACGCATTCTTGATAGCACGTTCGATGTTATCCTTCGGCATGTTTTCACGCTTACAAGTAGCGATCACACCACGAAGAGTTGAGTTAGTATCCGGATCCGGACCGCCTGCCTTTACAGCAAT
>JAZOUT010000082.1:0-2757 GCA_045658305.1 Candidatus Aphodosoma sp.
ACCGTTACAGTACGAAAGCGAAGCATTTGCCTTCTACATCTACGGCGCAGATATCCAAAGTAGATACTTTGCTACACCACACCTCACCGTGCGCACGATTGAGAATGCAGATATAAAGGCGGTGTTTGATGCCATCCGTGCTACCACCGATAAGATTTTGCCTGACTACGGCAGCGAGAAAGTGAAAATCAACTTCTTCGACGAGGAACTGGGCGAGAACTACCAAAAAGAGCAACAACTGACCACAACGATCTCGTTGTTCACGATGTTGGCGATTATTATTTCGCTGTTGGGTGTATTGGGATTGGTAATTTTCGAAACGCAATATCGCCGCAAGGAAATTGGTATCCGCCGTGTGAACGGTGCCACTGTGCGTGAGATATTGGTGATGTTCAACCGCAAGTTTATGATTATTGTGGGCATTTGTTTCCTCATCGCTGCACCAATCAGTTACTTTATTACGGACTATTACTATAGCACTTTTGCGTACCGTGCACCGATAGCCGTGTGGGTGTTTGTGGTAGCGTTGCTGGCAGTGCTCGTCATCACAACGCTGGTAGTCACCCTCGCCAGCCTCCGCACCGCCACCTCCAACCCGGTCGAAGCACTGAGGACGGAGTAGAAACATACTAGAAATGGGTGGATTAATCAACGAAATCCACCCATTTTTGTTAGAAACAAAAAGATAATTTGCATATTTCAAAAAAAAATGCTATCTTTGCAGCGAAAATTGGATTTATTGTGACTAGCATTGATAAAATAACTTTGTATCGAATGACTCATATTGAGAATATTCCACATATTCTGCAATATGGTGTTGTACATGGTTCATCTCCTAATAACAATTCAAATTATGTTTCTATAGGGGATACAAGTTTAATTGATTATAGGTCAAATAAGTCTGTATCAACGATTGACAATGAAAGAATAATTTTAGGAGAATTCATCCCATTTTATTTTGGTGTTAGAATGCCTATGCTGTATGTTATCCAACATGGTGGAAATTTCGTTCCAAGAGCACAACATGCAGATGAAATAATTTATGTGGGGGTTTCTTTACTTGCTATACTTAATGGTAATTTCGACTTCTATTTTTCAAATGGTCATGCAACGGATAGTCTTACGACTTTCTATAACAAACAGCATATTGAAGAGTTGCCGAGTATAATAGATTGGGAAGCAGTTAAAACACATCAATGGGCTGGAGATGGCATTGGAACTGATGTTAAACGACGAAAACAAGCTGAGTTTTTAATAAAGCAAGATATACCATTTAGTTTAATAAGAGGATTTGTATGCTATAGTGAAAAATCCAAAGCAAAATTAATGTTACAAGGAGTTAGAGAAGACTTAATAAAAGTCTTTCCATGTGCATATTACTGATTATAATTATGATACATTACACGAAAGGAAATATTTTAGATTCGAGTGCAGTAGCGTTGGTTAATACAGTTAATCTAGTTGGTGTGATGGGGAAAGGTATTGCACTGCAATTCAAAGAGCAATTTCCGAATAATTACAAGTTGTACCAACAAGCTTGTAGGGACAAAACAATCGGAATAGGGAAATTATTTGTTACCAGAGAGCAGACAATCTTTGGTGAGAAAATTGTTATTAACTTCCCAACTAAAGTAGATTGGAGAAAACCTGCAGAATATTCTTTTATTAATTCAGGGTTGGATGATTTAGTTAGAATAATTGATAAGTATCAGATAAGTAGTATAGCTCTTCCGCCTCTAGGAGCTGGTAATGGAGGTTTAAATTGGGAAAAAGTTAAGAGGATAATAGAGGATAAAATAGGGAATTTAACTATCGATATTACTATTTATGAACCAACGACTTGCATAGTAGAGAAAATGAAATCTGAAAGAGTTGCATTAACTCCTGCCAGAACCTTACTTCTATATGTTTTGTTTGATTTGGTTAGACACGGCGAGTATATTTCTGAATTTTCTAGCGAAAAGATTTGTTATTTTTTACAGCGATTTGGGGCCTCAGATTTATTTAATCTAAAATTCTCTCCGAGATATTATGGACCATATTCTGGAAAGGTAAAATATGTGCTGTATGCATTAAATGGTAGTTATATCATGGGATATAGTGATATGGATAAAAAACCATTTGAGTCTCTATCTATTGTTGTAGACTCATATAACGAGATTCAGCAAATTATTAATGCTGATAAAAATCTCCTAGATATAGCCACAAAAACTAAATCCTTTTTGGAAGGTTTTTACTCTGACTTTGCATTGGAGTTGTTGTCCTCTGTAGATTATATTATGTGTTCACAAGGAAAAGATATCTCAACAGAGGATATCTATCAATCTTTGTCCAAATGGAGCCACCGTAAAGGAGAATTGTTTAGTAATCCCAAATTCATTGATATCGCAAAGAGACATTTGTTAGAGAGTAATTTGGCTTACTAGTTCCCCTCTCCTATGAAATCCAAAGCCAAAATACTTGTCGTGGACGACAACAAAGGTATTCGCGCAGCGCTGGAGATGTTGCTGCCGCGATTCTTTGCTCAGGTGGAGATGCTGTCTTCGCCTAAGTCGTTGCAATCCACTATTCGCGAACTGCAACCCGATGTGTTGCTGCTCGATATGAACTTCCAAGCCGCTATCAACACGGGCAACGAAGGACTATACTGGCTCTCCGAAATCAAACAGTTTGCACCTAATATCGAAGTGGTGCTCTTCACCGCCTACGGCGATATTCAACTCGCAGTAGAAGGTATGAAACGCGGAGCTTTCGATT
>JAZOUT010000083.1:0-3829 GCA_045658305.1 Candidatus Aphodosoma sp.
TTAGAGAGCCTTCCAGAGCCTCACAGAGCATTTTCTAATCTTTGCCTTTGATGTAATTTTTACTTGACAATGATGTTAAAATGATGTATATTAAACACGTAAATTTTATATAGGAGGTTTTCCCATGTCTAAGCCTAAACGCAATTTAAAGAGGATCAATATTCAATTGCCTGTCCCTTTGCTCTCCTTGCTGGATGAATGGGCAGCTGCTAATGGTCTTTCTCGTACCACTGCTATTCACCTTTTAGTAGTGGATGGTTTAACGGATAAAGGTGTTTTGGTTGATACTAAGGAGTAATTATGAAGTATTTTTTCCGTTGTTTGCGTCATCAATTGGTTATCTATTTAACCTGTCCTATTCATAATCCTCTTGTAGAATACCTTTGTCCTCATAAAGGTAAAGCTAACTGCGATATTTGGACTTGCCCTGCTCATTTTGATTTGAGAGACCATTACATTCCTGGATGCAGGTATTACTTTAATAAGGAGAATTAGTTATGTTTGTTATTTCTCGCATTGAAACATACAAGTTTTCTGATGCTGCTGCTGTTTATGCTGAAAGTGAGCGAACGTTAACCCGATATGATAACCCTGATTGGCATCCAGAAAGGGTTAAAGACAATGTTCATCTGATTGCTCCTCTTGTGGAATCTGGTATTGAGAAACACATTCTTGACCGTAAAAAAGAGTTTGGTTGCCGGCTTTCTATTGATTCTTCTTTGCCACTTAACAAACAAACTAATTGTTTCTGTCAAGCTTATTTCGGTGCTTCCCCTGAGTTTTTCCAGGGGCTTACAAAAAAGCAGACTGATGATTTTTTTGAGCGTGCATTAAAATACTTTTCTTCTTCCTTTCCAAGCGTTGAGATTATATCCGCGGTAATTCATTACGATGAGACTACCCCACATATGCACGTTAATTTTCTGCCTATTATGCGTAAGCAAAACAACCGTGGTAAATGGAAAACTGTCTTTTGTTCCTCCGATTTATTTGACGGAAAAGACTTTTTTACAAAATATCAAGATAACTATTATGAGTTTATGAAGTCTCATTATCCGGAGTTGCCACTGGAGCGTAAAGGTGAAGAGCATCAAGATCATTTATCTGTCAAGGAATTTAAGCAAGTGCAAGCTGATATTGCAAGAGCGAAGGAAGAGTTGCAGCAAATAGAGGAAATTAAAAAAGAGGCTATTGGTTCAAATACTCCTCTTATTGATGCGAAAATTGCGAATGCGGAATTGAAGCGTAAAAATCAGTTGTTAGAAAAAGAAAATGATGAATTGAGACGGAGTGTTGTTAATTTTCATAAGTTCGTAGACTATTTAGCGTCTAAATTCCCGGCTTTGAAGCCTTTGGTAGATTATTATTATTCGCTTAAAGCGAAGGACCAACGAGGCAAATTTGAGAAGAAAGAAAGGTAAGTTTTTTATGTGTTACCGCTATATTGTTATCCCTTTATTCCCTTATGGTCAACATTTGGATATTTTAAAATCCACTTTTGCTTTTAATGAGGTTGGACGTGTTGAGTTTTTTTATACTTTGCCCGATTATAAATTTTTCCGTTTAGGTTCTGTTATTCGTTATTGGCAAGTTCCGGCCCTTGTTATTGGTAGATTAAAAGACGGCAGTAATTCTATCAAATGGTGGAAGCCTTTTAGGCATTTTAACTTTCAGGAAGTACCGTTTTAAGAAAGGTTAGGTTTGTTATGTGGTTTGTTAAGCGTTTTTTGTTTAATCTTTTTGTTCTGTCTCTTGGTTTTGGTTTTTTTGCTTTTTTGTATTGGTTAGCAAATATTGGGCTTGCTAATGTGTCTTTAATAATTCTTGGTTTACTTATGGTTGCGTATGCTTCGTATTGCCAAGGCCCTTTTGATAGTGATTAAGAGTGAGGTTTGTTATGAAAAAGTGGATTGTCCGCATTCCCTGGAATGAGTTTGGATGTTTCATTAATTACGAGACTAAGTTATTTATTGCTACGTTGTCACCAATTCACCAAGAGAATATTTTGTCGGATTTGGCTGATAAGTATAATTACAGTTATGACAAGTTTTGTAAATCTAATTTGACCATTTCTTTTTGCAATGAATCTCATTTTGAATCTTTTATGACTGTTTGTCGCTTTGTTCATCATAGATTGCCTGACCGTTTTGTTATCAAAATTAAAGAGATGAAAGCAAGGTGATTCCCTTTTTTTGTAGGGGGGGCACTACGACACCCCCCCTAGTGTTCATTGTTCATTGTTCACAGTGTGTGGCTGTGAGCAAAAAAAATAGTCTATCTTTGTGTGTGATAGACTGCGTTTGATGGAGGTATTATAGCATATGTCTGCGAAAAAAACGAATTCCGGACGTGGTCGCACCCGTAACTATGCGACTGTAGTTTATCCCGACAGTGAAAATCTCCCCGAAAATTGGCAAGAGATTTTGGGTGAGTGTGCTGTCCCTGCGTTTGTTAGTCCTTTGCATGATCGTGACGTTAATCCCACGGGCGAAGTGAAAAAAGCTCATTATCATGTAATGATTATGTTTGATGGTGTTAAAACCCTGGAGCAGGCTAAATTTTTGATTGAATCCTTCGGTGGAGTTGGTTGTGAGCCTATTCAGAGTGTCCGTGGTTATGCTAGATATTTGTGTCATTTGGATAATCCTGAAAAAGCACAGTATTCTCCCGAAGATGTTCGCATGTATGGTGGTGCTGATTACATAACTACCATTGGCCTTGTGACTGATAAATATAAGGCTATCGGTGAGATGATTGATTATTGCGAGGAGAACAATGTTTTAAGCTATTCGGAGTTGCTTGTCTATTGCCGTATGGAGCGTTTTGATTGGTTCCGTGTCCTTTGTGATAATGGTACTGTTGTCATTAAGGAGTATCTTAAATCCCGTAGTTGGACTAATCGGGAACAGATCCGCGCGGAAATGGATGAAGCCTGGTTAAATAAGGTTGAAGCCATGAAAAGAGATGGTGTTTTGAAGTCTGATGAAGAATAAAAAATAGAGGGCGTTAGCCCTCTATTTTTTTTCTTTTAATTTTCAGAATTCTATTGACTTTTGAAATTATATTGCTATAATAATAATTACAGGGAACACATGTTCCCGGAATGTCTGTTCGTCTTTTGTCGTTTTGTTGTTGAAAGGAGTTTTTTATGAAAGTTTTGAAGGTTATTGGCGTTCGTAACATGAGTTTTGCTGACCGTAATGATTCTGAGAAGAAAGTTTCCGGTGTTAAGGTCTACTGCTCCCGTCCTGTTGAGGATGGTCAGGGTGAGTTCTATTACCCTGATGATGCTTTTTTCCTGTCGGATTGGATGATTATCAATCGGCTGCACTCTATCGTTCCCCGTGTGGGTGACATGATTGACATTCGGTACAATCGTCAAGGCAAAATCGAATCCGTGGAAATCCTTGACCCTGTAAGTTAATCAATCCTTTTAGGGGGTAGGGTAAAACCCTACCCCCCTTTTTTGAGGTTTTGCCATGAAAAAAATTTTGACTTTTCTGTTTGCGGTTGTTTTGGTTTCATCTGTTCTTTTGACAAATGTAAGTGCAGCGGAGGTGAATGGAAATGCTGATGCTGTTGTTCAAGATACTGCTTCTAGTGGCGTATCTTCTGACGTTGGTAATTCTTCTAGTTCGAGTAGTGGAGAAGATAACGGAGGAGAGAGTTCTGAGAGCCCTGGAAGCGGAGATAACGGCGGAAGTGATGAACCTGAGCAAGAAGTAACGGAGCCTTCTGAAAGCCCGTCAGAGCCTTCTGAGAGCCCGTCAGAGCCTTCCGGAAATGTTCCGGAGTTTTTAACTACTCAAAACCCTGTCGTTGATATTTC
>JAZOUT010000084.1:0-4576 GCA_045658305.1 Candidatus Aphodosoma sp.
TAATAGACATAGCCGAGCTGGTTGCAGACAATGCTAGTGTTGCCGATTGTTTCATCAATATTGGTGTGCGAGTGTCCAAAAATCCACGCATCGATACGACTGTCAGCGATGAAGTTGCCTAACTCCGTTGCGAAGGCGCTATTCAGTAGGCTGCTTTTGTGTTCAGGTGCAACGACCGCCATTGTAGGCAGATGATGGGTTACCACCACAATACGCTCGGCGGTGCTCTCCGCGACACTCCGCTTGATAAAGTCCAGACACTTCTCGTGCTCGGCATTAAAGTCGGCAGGTGTAAAGCGACGACCATTGTACAGAATCTGCCGAAAGTCATACATCCCTTGCTCTACAACAAATTCGTCCTCGGGGTGAATATGCGACCAAAGGGTTGAGAGAATGAAATCGACATTATCAATCCTCACAACCTTGTTCTGGTGGTAATGCACATTAGGCAATATCTCACGACTCCAACTGTCGCCATTTGCCAAGATGTCGTAGTTTTGGTAGTATTCGTGGTTACCTGGCACTATTAACACCTCACGGTAATTTGCCGATGCCCACTCCCAAAACTTTGGGCAGGGCATTGTTTTATCGCACAAATAGCCAATATCGCCCCCAAGCACAAGCACATCGCCCACAACATCAAATGGGACATTTTGCATATATCGTCTGTTGGCTGACATCTCCAAATGGATATCAGAGGCGTATTGGATTTTCATCGTATATTAAAATTACAAATACAACACCTCGTTATTGTCAAGGCATTTCACATTGTCATTTACGAATATATCGCTAAATTGTTTCGGGGCGTCAGTATGTATGGGCACAATCGTTTGTGGGCGAATATGCTCAACGAGGCGTTGCAATGATTGCGTATCAGCGTGACCGCTCGAATGAATATCCTTGACCGCCTCACAATGCTCCTCGACCCAATGGCGAAAACGCTCGGTGCTTGGCTCATCCCAATAGCCTCCCCATATAGACTTTATTAAGCGAATATGATGCGCTTTAATTCGCTGCAAATAAGTTAGTGTCGTTGGGCGCACAAGCATTACATAATGCT
The DNA here is from genome assembly GCA_045658305.1 of Candidatus Aphodosoma sp. Lineage (GTDB taxonomy): Bacteria > Bacteroidota > Bacteroidia > Bacteroidales > Paludibacteraceae > Aphodosoma. The sequence continues at coordinate 1,061 of JAZOUT010000084.1, forward strand.
CCGGTGAGCGTGCGAAATCATCATACGACACCTTATTTTTACGAGGTTCAAGCGAATAGATATAACTCTCAGGATTGCGCTCCAAAAGCCGCTTTGTTAGGTAGTATGGGAAATATACCCTCATTTGCTTGGCAGTGGTAACTGTTGGTATATGTGGGTTTAATTGCGCAACTGCCGCCAAAACATTTGCCGTATAGGGGTCAAGCACAAGCGTTCTGCCACATCTGATGCAAGCACGAAATAGAGCGCATATACGGTCTATATTCTTTGCTGAGCACCACACTAAATGCAGAGCATTGGGAGCATCGTTGAAGGCCTCGACAAACTGATTTTCTACCTCTCGCTCGGTGGGGTTGTTCTTTGCTCGCAAAATATTTGTTCCCTCCAAGAGTAGGTAATCCACATCCTTGGGTAAGTTCCTATATAACACACCCTTAACGCCGTGAATGCGGATATCTCCACTATACAATATGCGCTTGCCGTCGCACTCAATAAGATAGGCGCACGCACCATAAGCAGAATGGTCAACGATATAGGCTGTAACCTTTATATCTGCCACCTCACACGATTGCCCACTTGTTAGTGGGCGCTTTTCGAGGTGCTTCGTAGGGTCATCACCGAGAATACCATCGAGGGCAAGCATCGCAAAGGACTCCTCAGTGGCATAGATTGGCGTATCTTGAGGCAACAAATCGAGAAAACCATAGTGGTCGGCGTGGGCGTGGCTTAGGAATATAGCATCCGCACCCTTGCACCACTCTTCGGCATTATGTCGTATCTCGGTCTGCTCCTCCCGACTACGTTTATCGTAGTCGAGGGGCATACCGAGGTCAATCAAAATCTTCGCCTTGTCGGTACGGATTTCAACACAACTACCGCCAATCTCGTGTGTACCTCTATGGATTGTTAGCGTCATTTTCTTAGTGAGGTCTTTATATTTCCCAATTTATTTTCAGCCTTGTTGTCCTCAAAGGATATAAAATGTAATTCTATTAAATCTTCACCGACCTTAATTCTCGCAGGCTTTTCTAAATTAAATAAAGCACTGTCCTCAGGTGAAATATTGGGCATTGCTGCAATTGCATCTACAATTAGAGGTTTACTAAGCAACTTTTCGGGATTAGTAAACTTAAATAATTTAGCCCACTTTGCACCCGATTCAGAACGCAATAACTTACAAATAAAACAAGCATAAGTAACAGCCTGATTAAGTACTTGAAAGATGTTCTCATTGTTTTTGTATTCATCCTTAACTTCTACTACACCTAATCGCGTTTCGGGACCATATTTCACGCGTGCTAAAATATCAATTCCTCCACCTCTATGTGCTGCATACGTTGGGTTGTGGTTGCTTGCTGCAAAAGGGGTTGGAATTTCCAAGAAACAGCCCTGCAATCGCACAGGCTGGATGAACTTAATATATTTTTCTTCTCCTTTCTTTTTTGCAAGTTCTCTCAATAGCAAGTTCTGTATTCTATGTTCTTCGTTACGTTTTGAACCGTCTATTCGCTCTTTATACCCATTAAAAAACTTGCGAAAGATTTCGCCACTCTTTGAATGCCAATTATCGTTATCGTGAACTATATCATATTCAAAGTTTTTCTTATTGCTATTTTGATATTCCTTAGTGCTAAAAAATATCCCTCTTGTTTTGTTTTCTGTTTCGTTTGACACTAAAATATCTGCAACGTTCTGTCCCAAATAGCGAAGAAAGTACTTGCTCTTTCCTCTTTCTGAAACACTGCAATTCTGTTTTGCTACTGAAAGTGTTATATATGGAAATAACTCTCCAGGACTGCGGAATCCAAGAGGTTTATCCTCCAACGTAGACAATATATCCACATATCCCTTATATCGCTCAATCCATTCTATTTCTTCTTGCAAAATATTACATACATTATTTGCATGCTCCTGAAGCTGTTGTACAAAATCTGTCATAGTTCTTAGGTTTAATAGTTTCTACAAATTTACAAAATAATTTCTAATTCTCAAATAGCCCTGCCATAAATATATCATACTCCTTGGAATAGTGACACTTGACATATACGCTAAAGTATGATATCAGCGCCCAAACCAGAGCGTGTTCGTATGGCCAAGGTTGCATATTGGGGTGATGGTGGTTGCGATAAACCTCTACAATATCGTCAATAGAGCCAATCTCCGCCTCACGCAGTTTTGCTCGCACCACCTCCGAAGAACACATATATACGCCTTCGGTATCGCCACGCTGGAATACGGCAAGCGTGTCAGTGTCGTTGAGTCTAAAGTTCTTTATATACTCCCAGCCTTGCGTTGCCTCGAGATAGAGCATACAAGCATCTAAACGACGAAGATAGTCTATGCCACGTTGCATCTCAAGAGAATACTTAATCTTTCGTATATCAGCCTGCGGGAATACCTTGGATGCAAGTATAACTGCCTTGCCTATCTTGGTGCGTGCCATCTCCTCGTTATATATAAACGACATATTCATTATGCGATTATGCATTTCGAGCCTTGCTTCATTTGGTGCTAATACCTCCACGCCGCTACCATATGACAATAGCTTGGCGTATAGCTCCGGAGTGAGAGTTGCACAATACTCAAAATCTGAATACTTGTCCGTTGTCTCTACCTCGTGCTGTGATGGGTGTAGTGGTTGTGAGCGCATAGACTCTACACTTGCTCGCTTGACACGAATACGGATTGTGACCTTGCCTTCTGAAAACTGTTTCATAATAGTTGAATTTTATAGGTTAAACATTATACACTTTTCTACCTCCATCCACACTGCTGCGGATGATGATTTTACAAAGTGCCCTATATATATAATACGAATAAGCCCCTTTCAACAAGGACGAAATTAGTCGAAATTTACGTTGTGTTTGCATATTTTCTAATTACATATCGTTGATATTCAGTGAATAACGATGACTTTATGCAATATGCAAGTTTTTTTTATATCGAGTTTCCACACTACGACACTATTCAGGATAAATGGAGAGGCTGGACATAAACAAAAATCGTTGAAAAGTGAAGAACTTTCCAACGATTCTTATCTGTTCTCATAACCTGGATATCTGCATCTATTATATCCGTGTTCGAGTATGTTTCAGTTGGATAGTATTCCCGATAGAATCTGCTGTTTCAACGCTTGAGATCGGCGCACACAGAACACCTTCAAAGCGTTTTACGCCCTGAACGCGACCAATAGTCGTAAGCAATATGTGCATTCTATTCTGCTGCATTTTAGTTTCCGTTTTTATCCCACATCGGGAGTGCAAAGATAGTGATTTGGTACGCTACTTCCAAAGAATTTGCACACTAATCTTCAGATAATTAAGCTATATACTAAAGTATATAATTTCTGGTATTTGGAGGAATGATTATGGTCTCTACTGTTGCAGGAAACGGTACGGGAGCGGCGGCAACTACCACATACCCCTTTGCCTTGTGCATAGGCTTCAATTCAACCGAATAGAGAACATTTGGCTCGATTGTGCCTTTCGGCTACTCTGCTAGGACACAAATATGTTT
>JAZOUT010000085.1:0-3415 GCA_045658305.1 Candidatus Aphodosoma sp.
AAAACCGCGTACAACGCTCCCAATACCGGTTTCCATGGGGCGTACTACATGCCAAATTGTATGCAAATGGTCTGGCATCAAGCAGAAACTAACAACGCGGACGTCAGGATGATAAGAAGGCACCGTTAACAGGCAATCGACCAACTGATTGCCTAATGCTGTGCGCTGAATGGCGGCTTGTTTAGGGTCGTTGTTGGGTATTTGTAAAGTGCCTAAAAGAGGTTCGCGAGTTGGAACCGTGAGCGTAATATGGTATATACCAATCCCTTTCCAAGCGGTTCCTGGTTCTTGCCAATGCCACGTATTTTCACATTTCGATTCCGCCATGAACTTTTGATTTTACCGACAAAGGTACTACAAAATTTGTATATGTGCAAGTTTTCGAGACATTTTTTATTCTTTATCCTTATTCCCCTCTATGTCCATTGCCCCTTCCTATGTCCATTTTTCCGAATGCTATTCGGACATTCTCCTTTTTTCTATGTCCATTGTCCCGAATGCCATTCGGGTATCTCTTTTATTTCTCCAAATAAAACTCACCCCGCAAATCTGGTGACTTGCAGGGTGAGAAAACTATATTTGCAAAATTTTATAAATCCTTAACAAGACGGACACTGTACCCTACCGAGGAGCGATATTCGCTGCCGTATGTGGACGATCCACTCCTATAGAACTGTAAATACTTCGCTTTCTTTTTACCATCCTCAGTGGCAGACCAATAGTATCCTAAATATTGCACATCATCTATTTCAGAGTCGTTGCGATAGCCCGAAGCAGGGAGGAAGATTGCACCTGCTGCTTCAAGTTTTGACCATTGAACGGCAGTAAAAGTTTGATGTTCAGCGTAAGAATCCATACCATAACAAAAACCTGACTTGAAAGTAACACCATCGGGACAAGTCCAATTATCAGGTAACAATATCACTCCATTCACTCCATTCACCTGAGCAGCCCCATAAAGAGACCGAGCGTTTACACGGGTATAGAAAAGATACTCCCACTCACTTATAGTCAAGGTGCGCCATGTATTAGGAGCGTCAGTGCCGATTGTATTTGCGCCCCAATCAACGAAACAATCCGAACATCCCTGGTAGGATGAGGATGAAACCTCACCCACACCAAAACTACTAGTCTCACTTGAACTCCAATAAAACAAGTCTAACCAACCGCCAGAGAAATCAAAAGCATTTTTATTAGCCTCACCAATATAATCGGTTTGATTCTCTGCAAAACGCCATTCGTTATTCCCTTTATGATACTGCAAATTACCAATAGAGAATTTTATCATTTTTTCCTTTTCTACAGAAAAACCACCATTGTTTCTATCTTTTGTTTTGAATGCTTCTTCATTACTATACGAGATACCTTTCTCATTTATTGCATATACTCGAATATAGTATGTTGTATTGTCGTCTAAATTTTTAAGATCGCATGTGAATGTACCTAAACCGCTACCACATTGAACTATATAATCAGAAGTTGTTGGATTTTGCGAGGTACTATATACTACACCTCGTTCGGAAACTATAGATTTTCCATCATCAGAGACCTCACCAGTAACGATTGCAGAAGTATATGAAATATCCGCGATAGAAGAAAGCGAAACAGTTGGCAAACTTAGCGCTTGCGTTGTAAATGACTTCTCTTCCCCATATGCAACACCTTTCTCGTTTATTGCATATGCACGAACATAGTATGTACTTTGGTCCTGCAAGTCGGTAAGATTACATTGAAATGTTCCAGAACGTTCGCTGGTCAGTACTTTGTTATTAGAAATAGTTGGGTTGCCTGATGTATTGTACACAATGCCACACTCCGAAATGTACGCACCTCCATCACTTGTTATAGAACCAGTTACAATAGCAGATGTAACTAAAATATCAGTAATATTATCAGTAGAAACTGTTGGAGGGAGTAACTTTTTGAGAGTAATAAAAGAAATCTCTTTTCCATATTCTATACCTACTTCATTGATAGCGTACGCTCGAACATAGTATTTGTAATTCGATTGTAATTCCGTGAGATTGCAACTATATTTACCTGTACCGCTACCATTTTTTATCTTCGTAGTAGATGAATCTGATGGTTTTGGATTAGGATATAAACTATAAACTACTCCTCGTTCCGTTACACTCGCTCCTCCATCATTCGTAACATTGCAAGTGACCAAAGCAGAAGTTTCTTGAACTTCAGTCACATACTCTGTGATTACAGTTGGCTTCTGCTCTGTAACTTTTGGCTCACATCCTGCGAATAAACACGCCATTATGCAAATGGCTAATAGATTAAACTTTTTCATTGCTGTAAAATTTGATTATTTTTTTAATAATTCTAAAAACGATATTGATGTTTCTTTTACATATTCCTCAGTCAATTCATGAATAAGATGATCATATGTGATAATTGGAAGATTAGGTAATAGTTCTTCTATTAATTTTATACCCTCATCCGATAATTCTCCACACGGAGATGCATCAATGTCAAATTTGTTAAGTTCTTTTACAAAGGCACACTGTACTAAGTGTGAGTTGTTATATGTAATCTTATATTTATTTCCCCATTCATTTGTTGGGTTAAAATGTTTCTCTTCCATTTCAATGTTCTTAACAACTGCATTTGGGGGAGTAGGTTTTGTTGAAATAATGCATGCTAAAAACGAACTCTCTCTCTCGGGATGATCCTGTATATAGATGACAGGATGAAACACGTCATTCCCTTTGTACTGTGTTTTCGCTGTTAAAATTTGTCCTTTTTTCATAGGTTGATTCATTATCCCCACTGGCCCCAAGCAGAGAGTGTTTTTATTTTAGGTTATATATAGGCATACAAAAAAGCGTGGAACCTTACCTTTGCTTATTCTCTGACTAGAGGTCCTGGAGTACCTTTCCTATAAGAATAAGCAAGCAACGCCCACGCCGAATATGAAATGCCACCAAACAGAGCAGTCCACGCATGGACGCTCTGCGGCGGGATATACATATCCCAAAGGGCGTTTACTGCCTTCTTGCTTTGGATAGGTTGAAATTTTCCAGGTTTCTAGTCACCAAAACAAGCGCTAATAAACGCTTTTTATAATATGTCTGCAAACTTTTGGTTTGCGACTGCAAAGTTACTACATTTTTTTGAATTGCGCAAGAATAACACAAACAAAAATTACCATTTTCGAAAATATCGCACGCTTTATTTGTGTATGTCGGAAATTTTTAGTAATTTTGCAGCGTATTCACCAATACAAATAGATAAAGCAGAAAAATTAAACCAAAATAGAATGATGAAAGAGATGGAAAATCGTAGATTTGAAGGAAAAAACGAGCCAGAAATCGTGTATTCACGCTCCGTGAAAGCCGGTAAACGCATCTACTACCTGGATGTGAAAAAAGCTCGAAATGAGGACTTGTATCTCTGTATCACAGAG
>JAZOUT010000086.1:0-7716 GCA_045658305.1 Candidatus Aphodosoma sp.
TACTCGGTGCCAGTGCGTAAAAGCGATAAGTTGAATTATACTTTCACATATAATCCAAATGGACGCGAGATAGGTCGCATACAGATTGCAGGTCAGATGAACAACTGGGTGCCAGCATTGACACCAGATTTGACATTGAACGAAGAGGGATTGTATGAAGTGACAATGTTGCTCAGTCCGGGTACATATCTCTATCAATTGTTGATTGACGGCGAGCAAAATCACGACGATACAAACCCTAACAAAGTGGATAATGGTTTCGGTAAATTCAACTCTATCATGCAAGTGAATGGTAACGAGGCGAAATTCCCTAAATTGTTGACAGACGAGTTGGGTTGTGGTAAATTTACAGTGTCGGCAGTGGCAGCAGAACGCGTGTGGGCATACTGGAATAATGTGGCACTTGACGAGAGATTTGTGACATTTGCAGATGGTAAAATCACAGTAGCAGTGCCAGCAGAGGCAGCAGAATATGCAAAATCGGTTATCAGAGTGTGGGCATCGAATGAATATGGAATTTCGAATGAAATCCTCGTGCCACTTTATGATGGTAAAATTGTGACAGATGCGACAGCACTTGACCGTAGCGACAAATATGCTCAAATCATTTACTTTATGCTTGTTGACCGTTTCCGCGATGGTAACAAAGATAATAACCGCCCGATGAATCGTCCTGATGTTCATCCAAAAGCAGACTATCAGGGTGGTGACTTGGCAGGTATAAAACAAGTGATTGACGAAAACTATTTCAATAGATTGGGTGCTAATACATTATGGCTCTCTCCACTCAACCAAAACCCATTTGAGCCTTATGGTTACAATGCATTGGCAAATACTAAATTTGCTGGTTATCACGGTTATTGGCCAATTTCATCATCGCAAGTAGATTGCCGTTTCGGTTCGAACGACGAATTGAAAGAGTTGGTAGCAGATGCACACGACCACCAAATCAACATTTTGCTTGACTATGTGGCAAACCACGTGCATCAAGACCACCCATTGTATCAACGTCATCCAGAATATGCAACTCCATTGTATTTGCCAGATGGACGTATGAACACAGAATTGTGGGATGAACACCGTTTGACAACTTGGTTTGACGTGTTTATGCCAACATTGGATATGGGAAATCCTGTGGTAGTGGACATTATGGTTGACTCGGCAGTGTATTGGTTGAAAGAGTTTGGCGTGGATGGTTTCCGTCATGATGCATGTAAACACGTGAACGAAGAATATTGGCGCGAATTGACTCACCGCATGAAATTGACTCGTCCAGAGGGCAACTTCTATCAAATCGGTGAATCGTATGGTTCGCCAGAGTTGATGGCAAGTTATGTGAATAGCGGTATGCTTGATGGTCAGTTTGACTTCAACGTGTTCGATGAAGCAACATCGGCATTCAATGGCGTGAGTGGCGGTACAATGCAACGCTTGAGCAACGTGTTGAATTCAAGCCTTAAAGTGTATGGCGCGCACAACTTGATGGGTTATGTGTCAGGTAACCACGACAAACCACGATTCATGGCATTGGCATCGGGCGACATCAAAGTAGGCGAAGATGCAAAAGCAGCAGGTTGGACTCGCGAAGTGGGTATCACAGACTCGGTGGCATACGACAAATTGGCACTTTTGCATACATTTAACCTCACAATACCAGGTGTGCCAGTGATCTATTACGGCGACGAAATCGGTATGACAGGTGGTAACGACCCAGACTGCCGTAGAATGATGCGTTTTGAAGGTTGGAACAATAGAGAAGAGGCATTGTTTGGAAAAGTGGCTGCGTTGAACCACTTGCGTCGTGGCAATATGGCACTCGTTTATGGTGACTATATCCAATTGCATGTAGCCGAACAAACATTTGCATACGCACGTAAATACTTTGATAAGAGCGTAGTAGTGTGCATCAACAACAGCGCAGAAGAACAAACACTCGAACTTGATGTAGAGGCATTGAACGCATCGGGTTATACAGCATTGTTTGGCAAAGAATATAAACTAGAAGGCAATAAATTGACAATCACATTGCCAGCATTGACAGCAGAGGTACTTTACTAATTTAAAAGTTGAAAGTTGAGAGTTGAAAGTTGCCATGCGGGATTAACTTTCAACTTTCAATTTAATAACTTTCAACTTTCACATTTCAACTTTAAATATAATGATTTCAGCAGATGCATTGACCGTTGAGTTTGGCGGGACAACACTATTTAAAGACATATCGTTTATAATCAATGAGAACGACCGTATAGCCTTGATGGGTAAGAACGGTGCGGGAAAGTCGACTTTGTTGAAGATACTAGCCGGAGTGAGAGAAGCAACACGCGGCAAAGTGTCGGCTCCAGAAGGTACGATTATTGCATATCTTCCTCAGCACTTGATGGTTAAAGACGATAAGACCGTATTTGAAGAGGCAGCGACAGCATTTGCCGAAATCAACAATATGGAGGCGCGTATCAACGAGATAAACAAAGAGTTGGAGACGCGTACCGATTACGAAAGTGATGAGTATATGGCACTTATCGAAGAGGTGAGTGCGTTGAGCGAAAGATTTTATAGCATCGAAGAGGTCAATTATGATGCCGATATCGAGAAGACCTTGTTGGGTTTAGGATTTGAGCGTAAAGACTTTACTCGTAAGACATCGGACTTCAGTGGCGGTTGGCGTATGCGTATCGAGTTGGCAAAGATGCTTTTGCGTAAACCTGATTTGATATTGCTTGATGAGCCAACTAACCACCTTGATATAGAGTCGATTCAGTGGTTGGAGCAATGGCTTGTGAATCAAGGTAAGGCAGTGGTGGTAATATCGCACGACAAAGCATTTGTAGATAACATAACAAACCGCACAATCGAGGTGACAATGGGCCGTATCTACGACTATAAGGCAACATATTCACATTACTTGCAATTGAGAGAAGAGCGACGTCAGCAACAACAACGTCAGTATGAAGACCAACAAAAAATGATTGCAGAGACGAAAGAGTTTATAGAGCGATTCAAAGGTACATATTCGAAGACACATCAGGTGCAAAGCCGTGTGAATATGCTCGAAAAGCTCGAAATCATTGAGGTAGATGAGATTGATACATCGTCGTTGAGATTGAAATTTCCGCCATCGCCTCGTAGTGGTAACTATCCAGTGGCGGCGCATAATGTGGGTAAGGCGTATGGAGAGCATAGAGTGTTCTCTGGTGCAAACTTTACTATTGAGCGTGGCGAAAAAGTGGCATTTGTGGGTAAGAATGGAGAGGGTAAATCTACGATGGTGAAGTGTATCATGCAAGAGATAGAGCACGAAGGCGAGTTGTTGTTAGGACATAATGTCAGAGTAGGCTATTTTGCGCAAGACGAAGCAGCAGGGTTGGATGAAGAATTGACAGTATTCCAAACAATTGATGAGATAGCCGAAGGCGATATACGTACACAAATACGCAATATTCTCGGAGCATTTATGTTCAATAAAGAAGACTCGGAGAAGAAGGTGAAAGTGTTGTCGGGTGGTGAGCGTCAGCGACTTGCAATGATAAAATTATTGTTGCAACCATTGAACTTCTTGATTCTCGACGAGCCGACTAACCATCTTGATATTAAGACAAAAGATGTGTTGAAACAGGCATTGCAAAACTTTGATGGCACACTTATTGTGGTGTCGCACGATAGGGATTTTCTTGATGGATTGGTGAAGAAAGTGTATGAATTTGGTGGTGGTAAAGTAACAGAACACCTTGAAGATATCTATGGTTTTTTACGCAAAAAGAATATGGAAAACCTCCGTGAAATAGAGAGAAAATGAGGAATGAGGAATGAGGAATTAGGAGTTAGGAATTAGGAATGATTTAATTGTGAATTGTGCATTGTGCATTGTGAATTGATAAAATGGGAATGTTTGGATGTTTATTTATGATGATTTTGATACCAGCGCTGTTTGTGTTAGCATTGGTGTTGAATGTGGTATTTCGGGTATTAGGTGTATTTGTGCCTAAGTCGCGAAAAGCACAACCGCAATATGACTATGACGAGTCGGAGAATCCGATAGAAGAAGAGATAAAAGAGGAGATAAACGAACGCCGTCAGCGTGGAGAAAAGATTATTGCCGACAATGAAGGCGAATATGTCGATTATGAAGAAATAAAAGAATAATATTATGAAACAAAGAATTTTAACTCTATTAGTTGCAGTGGTAATGGCATTTGCCTTATCAGCTCAAGCACCTACAATTGAGCAATCTACTGTAAAAGTTACGCATCTCACAAAAGCTGAATTTTTAGCAAAGGTTATGAACTATGAGAAAAATCCACAAGAATGGATATATCTCGGCGATAAACCTTGTCTTATCGACTTTTATGCGTCGTGGTGTGGACCATGTAAGCGCTTAGCTCCAATATTGGATGAGTTGGCACAAGAGTATGCTGGAGAAATCTATATTTACAAAATAGACACAGAAAAAGAGCGCGAATTAGCAGCAGTATTTGGTGTGCGTTCAATCCCAACATTGTTGTTCTGTCCAATGGGCGAAAACCCACAAATTGCACAAGGTGCTTTGCCAAAAGAACAACTCAAAGAGGCAATTGATAAAGTATTGTTGAAGAAATAAAATGTTATGAGAAAGATTGTTATTTGTACACTATCTATTTTGTCTTGTGTTATGTTATTTGCTCAAGATAAAAAAGAAGAGCAATCTTTGCGTTATGTTAATGCAACAGAATTCCGCATAATAAATAAAGGATTCTTTGATACAGAGACAACATATTCTCGTTTGCCAATCTACTTAAAAGATTCAGTGCGTGCAGACTTGTGGGATAGAGGATTGTGTAGTGCAGGCGTAGCAATACGTTTTGCCACAGATTCTAAGCGAGTAGGCGTGCGCTATCGTTTACTCAAAAACTTCCACATGTACCACATGGCAGACACAGGCACAAAAGGAGCTGACCTCTATATACGTAACGAAAAAGGCAAGTGGGAATATGTAAACACTTGTCGTCCAATGGTGAAAGATAAAGAAACAAAAGAGTGTGAAAAGGTTTTTGTTGATAATTTTGATGGCTCAATGCACGAATTTATAATCTATTTACCATTGTATGATGGAGTGACGGAGATGTTTGTTGCTGTGGATAGTACGGCTACATTGACACAGCCACAGGTGGATAGTCCGCGCAAGGATAAACGTATTGTGATGTATGGAACAAGTGTGCTTCAAGGCGGTTGTGCTACACGCACAGGCATGGCAGGCACCAATATCATTCAGCGCGACTTGGATTGTGAGGTAATCAATCTTGGATTCAGTGGCGAAGGCAAAATGGATATGTGTATAGCTCGCGCCATGGCTCAAATACCCAATGTAGCATGCTATGTACTCGATCCAGTTCCTAATTGCACAGAGGGAATGTGTGACACATTGACATACGCATTTGTCAGCGAATTACATCGTTTGCGTCCCGAAGTACCAATTGTGATGGTCGAAGGACACACATATACATACGCAAAATACGACACATTCTTCAAAGATTACTTACCCAAAAAGAATGCCGCTTGGCTCAAAAATTACAAGAAATTAAAAAAAGACGGCATAAAAAAACTATATTACGTAACTACCGAAGGACTTTTTGGTTACGACAACGAAGGTACAGTCGATGGCATTCATTACACGGATTTAGGATATCGTTATTATGCTCAAAAATTAGAAAAAGTGGTTAAGCGTTTTGTTAAGTAAAATAAGGTTATAGATGTTCAATTATAAGTTGGGCATCTATTTTTTTTTAAATGCACATTAAACTTTGGTATAAAGTTTGTGTCTAAAACACTAAACAAACAAATCTATTAACATTAAAATCCAAAAAAACTATGAAAAAGTATCTGTTTTTGATGTTGTTACCAATGGTTATTGGTTTGGCATCGTGTGATTACCATGACAAAATGGTAGATACAGGTGATTTACCTACAAAAACAACCATGTTTATTGCCGATTATTTCCCAGGTTGTAAAATCGTTTCAATTGACAAAGACCGCGATTTTGGCACGGTGAGTTACGATGTAGTATTAAGTTGTGGCGTAAAACTCGAGTTTGATAAATCAGGCAATTGGACCGAAGTCGATTGCTCACCAAACGAAGTACCAAATGCCATTGTACCAAATAAAATTTTGGAATATGTCTCAACAAAATATGCCGATAACTACATCGTAAAAATCGAGCACAAATGGTCAAATTACCAAATCGAGTTAAACAACGACTTAGAATTAGTATTCGACAAAAATGGCAACTTCAAGCATTTTGATTAATACCCAAACCAATACCATTATGCAAAAATTCTTTCTATTACTCGTTATATCAATTCTCGCTATAACACCAATCATGGCAGATAACGACAAAATAATCACTCGCGAAGAACTACCCGAAAAAGCACAACTTTTTTTAACAAAACACTTTGCCGGTGTAGAACTCATCTACGCAAAAGCCGAACGTGATATGGGCATCATTACATCCTACGATATTCTGTTAGAGGGGAATGTCAAAGTTGAATTCAATCGTAGTGGCGAGTGGACAAATGTCGATTGCGAACACACACCTGTTCCAAATAGCATTTTACCACAAGGAGTGTTAGACTATGTATCAAACAAATTTAAAAAAGCATACATCGTAGAAATTGAAAAAAATATGATGGGCTATGATGTGAAATTAAGTAACGACCTCGACCTCGAATTCGACAAAGAAGGCAACTTCTTACGAATAGATTAAATTTATAGTAAATGTAATTTGAAAATCCTACTCTTTAGTAGGATTTTCTTATTTTATCACAAATCAAGAACTAACTAATATATGCTTCAGAAGCTAACCATACCTTTCAAGATAGTGAACCGTACCTTCAAGCAACCTATGCCGAAAGAGTCCGCCAATCTAACTATAAGTCAAAAGTACAAAAATATATAAAAACAAAATTGTAAAATTAACAATTATTATGTACTCAAAATATTGCAAAGTCAAGATTTTTTTTGTATCTTTGCACATTAAATGGTAAATAATAATAATCAATTATAAATCAATTAAAAATGAAAAAATTATTCTTCATTGCTATGACTGCTGCTGTATTTGCAAGTTGTGGTAAAAAACAAGAAACCACTACAAATCTCTACACTCCAGATCCTGAGACTTTTGACTATGTGGTTGACGCTTTTGCTGATATGCAAGTTATGCGTTATCGTGTTACTGGTATCGAGTCTTTGACTCTCCAACAACAAGAGTTGCTCTACTATCTATCAGAGGCAGCACTCTGTGGTCGTGATATCCTTTGGGACCAAAATGGTAAAGACCACCTCCAAATCCGTCGCGTTCTCGAAGCTATCTACACTTCTGATGTCGACAAAACTACTGACGACTTCAAAGCTTTCGAAATCTATTTGAAACGCGCTTGGGTCTCTAACGGTATCCACCACCACTATTCTGGTGCTAAATTCGTGCCTGAATTCTCACAACCTTGGTTCGAAGAAGCTTTCGGTGCTTTGGCTCCTGAAGTTCTTCCTCTAAAAGAGGGTCAATCTGCTGCCGAACTCCTCGCTATGATGAATGGCTACCTCTTCGACCCAACTGTAGCTCCTCTTCACAAAAACCAAGCTGCTGGCGTTGACCTCCTTGCTACTTCTTCTTCTAACTACTATCAAGGTGTTTCTCAAAAAGAGGCTGAAGATTTCTACAACGCAATGAAAGACCCTAACGATGCTGAG
>JAZOUT010000087.1:0-68326 GCA_045658305.1 Candidatus Aphodosoma sp.
ACCTATTGCATTGAAGACCTCAACAACCATACCATCACGTTCTTCCGCTGTAAATTCTGCATTGATATACAATGTTCCATTTACTGCTACTGGGTTAGGTACCATTACCAAATCACTCGAATTTACATTATCTACAGATACACCTGGATCTACTACCAATGTGTGAATTATAACCTCTTCACAATTTTCTGTTTCCACTACAATTGTATCTACATATGTACCTGGTCGTGTTGATTTGTCATAGTACAATCCTTGATATTCGTATGGAAGATCATCTGTAGTTATTTTGAATTCCACGCGAGTAGTATCACCACTAAGTACTGTGAGGTTCAATGTGATTGTCGAGTCACAACCATCTACCGATTTCAAATCTTGTGTATAAACACCTGTTGAACTCAAGTTTGTGAATCCATTTTCATTATAAACTTCACCTGCACAGATTGTTGCTTCGATTGATTGACGATAGTCTGGCAATACGGTTGCTGTAAGCATTACTACTGAGTCTCCGCCTTCTACTGATTTGAAGGTCTCTACATATTCGCCTGATGTAGTAATTGTTTGACTACCGAATACGTATGAGTCTCCGAAACAGATATTGACAAATGCCTCTGTTGTTGTGTTATCAAGAACTTTGAGATTCAAAATCACAAGTGAGTCACAACCATCTACTGATTTCAACACAAGTTCATATTCTCCTTCTTCTGTCAAACCACGGAAACCTTCACTGCTATACTCTTCGCCTTCTTTAATTACAGCATTGATTTCTTTCTTGTATTCTGGCAACATTGTTGCATGAAGGGTTACAAGTGAATCACATCCATCTAATGTCTTGAACATCTCTTCATATTTTCCTGTTGCTGAAATTGTTTGTGAACCGAATGTATAGGTATCACCGAAGCAAATATTTACATATTGTTCTGTTCTAATAACATCAGCAACTGAAAGTGCAAGTGTTACGATTGAGTCACAGCCTGTCAATACTGAAACCAATGTATCTACATAAATACCTGTGCGGTCATATTCTTTTCCATTGAAAGAATATTTAGTTCCCCAACATATTGTATCAACAATAGTTGTTGTTTGAGGTTCTATTACATTCAATGCAAGTGTTACGATAGAGTCACAACCATTTTTAGAAGTGAATTTTTGTCTATAAACACCTGTTTGCATCAAACCTGTGAAACCATTTTCGTTGTAAACATTACCAGCACAGATTGCAGCATCAATATCAGTTTCAGGAGCATCAGCTACATTGAGGTTCAATACGAGCAATGTATCAGAATTTTCTGAATTAAGTTGCCATTTAGAGAATTTGTTTTCACCAAGTTTAGTGTTGCTTGACAATACAAAGAAGTCGTTGTCTTCGAAGTCGCAGAACTCACATGTTGTAGCTTGATACTCTTTAGTTGCATACTTGTTAATATGAACATTGTCAAGGTGAGCATCAATAGCTTGAGTACCACCATAGTAGAAGAGAACTTGAATATTTTTACCTTTATATTTATTCAAATCAATAGAATATTCTTTACCGCGATGAGGTATTTCAAGGAAATTATATTCAGGGTTCATCATAGAAGCATTAGACTTCCATAAAGTAACATCTTCACGATTATAATAATAACCTTTTTCAGTATCGACAATCACTACCGCAAATATCATAATAGTATCACCTACCGACATTGAGAAATCGACTGGATTATTATTGCCTTTTTCGGTCAATCCCAAGTCGAATGACAAGTGTTGGTCAGCTGTTTCGTCCAATTCGATTACTGGAGATATTGCCCACATCATAGATGTCGAACTTGTAGTAGAAGTAGTTGCAACCATGTGTTTTGATGCAAATTTACCATCTGCGAACAATGCTGGTTTAAGTTTCCAACCCCAAGTATTTCCCGAACCAGGAACACCTGGAGAAACTATAGTTGAACCCTTAACGAAATTATCAAAAGAAGGGTTGAATGAGTGCAACCAATTTGCTGGGTAATGAGTTGGTTCCTCTGCAAATTCACTATCATAGCAAACACCTGTTGGAGTTACAAACTCTATAGTACGAGAATAAACAGATTTATCCAAATCAGAGCAGAGTACTCTTGCTCTCAAATAATATTCAGTAAGTGGTTGCAAACCTGTCACTGTAAATGGATTGGTATTGAATGTATCGCGCGATACAACATTTGCAAAGTTTTCGTCAGTAGCTACCTCAACCTCAACAGTAGGAACACCTTCATAAGCATAACTTATAGTAATAAGAGATTCTCCCACTTTATCAATCTTCATCATCTCAGGAGCTGGACATTCAGGAATTTCTTCAACTGAGATATCGTCGAGATACATGTGGAGATTTTTCAATGCAGTTGTAGTACCATAATGCTCGTAACGGAATGCAATATATTTACCTTTAGCATTTGCCAACGAAACAACAGCACGGTGCCAACCTTTATCGCCACTAGGGTCTTTTTGTTTGAGGTTTTGTGAAGAAGAATAATCAGTACCGCGATAAGGATATTGAACTGTATCGAGAGGCACAAATGTAGTTGCATCGTTAGGGTCTGTCATAGTTCCGACAGTAATCTGACGAGATTGGTTGTCGAGAGCCATAGTCGAAGAGAACTGACCAGGATAATAATTTGTGATATACTCAACTGTTGCAGATGCTTCATATGAAGCAAAACCTCTCATATGGAATACCAAACGTTTATTTTCGAAATCGCCAGCATAAGGCAATGCAACTGTAGCACCAGCAACGCTAGTTGATCTTGAGCCAAACCACAACGAACGTTTACCTGTGCGACCATATTTATAAAGGCTTCCATTTCTAAGTGAATCTTGTGCTATTTGAGGTTGGTAAGCAGCATAAGATTTAGAGAATTTAGCTATACTTGATGTAGAAGTAGTAGAGCGAGTCAACCATTTATGGAACAAAGTAGTGACGTTGTTATAAGTTTTATCACCATTAAATTCCCACATATGGCCATCAGTATAAGAAGGATAATATACCAAATCTTCTTCTTCGAAACTGAATACATAACCAGTAGGAACAGAAAGATCGGTAGTAAACTCTACAGGATTAGCCCAGAAGTTATACTGGCCTGAACAAGTAGGACGAACATAAACATAATATTTTGTAGCATCCGCCAAACCTGTAATAGTAGTTTTAGTAGTAGAAGCAGTTCCAACATAAGCTTTTTGAGCATCAGTTGCAGTGTTAGGGTCTACTTTGTCATTAAGCACAACCACATCGTAGCTTGTCACTGTATTGTCAGCACAATTCCAGCTCAAAGAGACCGAATTAGTTGAGAAACTATCTACTTTCACATCAGTTACATAAGGACACTCGCTCTTAACGATAGACAAGTTGTCGATAACCGCAGCACGATAACCGTCAGTTGCAGTCTCAGCTTTAGTACCACCATAGAATAAGAACATGAGCATATAAGTACCAGCCAACTCTTCTGTGATTGTCACATTAGCAGTTTGGTGTTGCCATTGTTGTTCGAGAGGCAAAGACAAGTCAGTACCACATAAAGCACCATGAGTTTTTTCGCCAAAAGTGTGATAAACAGACAAATCAAACCAATCAGTAGGTATGTTTGACACAAGAGGATCGATGTATGATATTGATATAGTACGTCCTTCTTGAGTTTTGAAGCCAGTACCCGATGTCATAGTTACAGTTGAAGGCACCAAAAGAACACGGCAAAGGTTGCTTTCGAACATAGCTTGAGAAGTAGTAAGCCTTGGCTTACCAGGAGCAATCCAATCGTAAGAGAACTGATAATTACCAGCTTCGAGTGTAATATAGCGATAAGTATTTACACCACCAGTTTTGTTATCAGAAGTAGCATTAGTTCCATCATTGTAAGAGTAATAGAGGGCATTGTCAGTTGAATTTTTCTTGTCAGCAACAAGACTATCTACGTCGACACCCATATACCAGCCACGAGAAGATGATCTTTTATGTTTCCAATTTGCATTTTCAACAGCATCGCTAAAGTCGTTGTTGTAAGGGAATTCAGAAATGAGCGATGGCAATGTTGTGTATTTTCCAACATATACCCACTTAGATGCATCTTGCTCAGTACATAATGCTCTCACATACACATCGTATGGCACTTCAGAATATAAAGAGTCAATCTTAAATTGAGTGCCAGTGAATGAGAGTGTTTTAGCACTAGGATGTATTGCGTTAGTATTAAGATCTTCTAATAAGCCCGCCATAGCATATACAGCCTCATATCCAATAGCTCCATCATGAGTGAATGACAATTCAATAGAACGGTCGGTGATGTTTTCAGTTACAAATGAATTTGGCACGTAACAAGAAGGGATATAATCCACCACAACATTATCAATATAGATTACTGTATATGGATATTGAGGATAGATTGTTGCAGTAAGATTTGCATCGACCTTAAATCCAATGTGTTTAGAATTGCCAGTATATTTAGACAAATCTATTCTGAAATAAGCCCAATTAGCTCTCATTTCAGGTGTAATTATAATAGTATCGAGAGGCTCGAATGTAGCTTCGATATTGTTAGGATCGCTAACGAAACCGACAATAAATGGTAGAGGTTGATCAGGGAAAGATGAAACAGGAGCAGAAGTGTAAGCTCTAAATTCTAAGTAACAATCGCTTAGTTTATCAACTTTCAACTTAGGAGTTACCAAATAAGTGCGAGTTGAGCCAGTGTTATTTCCTATCAAATAAGCACTATATTTACCACCTGTCACTGAAGAAGCAGAAAGGGTTGGATAAGTTTTCAATTGAGATTCACTTTGAACATAATAGCCATACCAATCGTGAGGCAATGCTCCATAAGAAGCAGAATAAGGATTGCTTTCAAAATCATCTTTGAAAGGAATGCTTCTCTCTAATGAATCGGCAGGATATGCAGAAAGCACGAGTTTCCAATCTTGACATGTGTTATCTACAGTAGAACGAGCAAAGAAGAAGTACTCTTTGTGATTTTGCAAGCCATCGATAGTAATAATATTAGATGTACCAACTTCAGATGGATAAGTATTCAATGTATCGTTGTTGAAATCATTGTTAGTTGTAGTTGCACTTGTAGAAACTTTAACTTCGTAAGAAGCAGGAGCCTCATCAAATTTGATAGTAACCGAAGAAGGAGTTACTGCCTCTACATGACCTTTGAAACGAGGGCAACTATCAATTAATTCAAGTGAGATATCATCAAGATAAATATTATTACGAACATCAAAGTTGCTATAGAATGCTACAAATTTACCTGTATCGCCATTAAGGTCACATACATATTTGTCTAAATAAACCTCATATGGATAAGGACTGTAGTGTATATTCTCTATAGTTTCGATTGGTGTGAATGTCGACATGTCGTAAGGGTTTGTAACCACACCAACAATAACAGAGCGAGCATAGTCGTTTGAACCAGAACCTGTGTACATGTAAGATGTGGTAGTAAACGCTTTAAACATAACTTTGTATTTGTTGATATTGTCGATATCCATACTTGGTGTAACAATATATGTACCATTGATGTTTGGTTGACCTGTTGTCAACACAGCACCATTGGTAGAAGAGAGCAACAATACTTGACCATAGTTACTAAGCGATACTACTTTAACATAATTTACGAGAGTATTGGTTGATTGGTATACACCACTTGTTTTTCCAGCAAACCAGCAATCAGGAATTTGACCAGATGTATCATCTGTGAAATTAGCAAAGAATGTTTCTGGCGATGTTGCAGGACAGTAAGTACTGAATGTATAAGCGTCAGAGTAGTCGGTGTAGATACCTGAACAGAACGACTTCATATAGACATAATATTCTTTATTAATTGTGAGTTCTGTTAGTTTATAATTTTTAGCACCAACGATAGTATCGACAGAGATAATAGATGCAGCATGAGCAAAGTTAGGCAAATTACCTGCTACGTAATCATCCAAATCAATCAAATCAGTGAATGCCAATGCTTTGTCAGTTACAATAGAGATAAACTCATTAGCATCTGATTTCCAATTGAGTTGAGCCGAATTAGGAGTTACGTCAGAAGCGTAGATATCGTAAGGGATATCGCATGGAGCAGCAATATTAACCTCGATATTGTCGATATAAACACTATCGGTATTAGTACCACAAATATATTCGCTACCCTTTTCAGGAGAAGATGTATACTTATCTGTTTCGCGGATAGCGATGTGTTTACCATTGCCTGTGTAGTCATCGAATTTAACAAGAATACGTTCCCAAGTTTTTTCTTTCGAAGGTTTAACAAGAGCAACTTGTTCGAATGTATTAATATCCATAGGGTCGGTCATAACACCAACTGCAAGCTCTTGAGCATTCCAATAAGTCGAAGAATTCTTCAAAGAATAGAGACGGAATGTGATTTGCAAAGAATCGATAGGTTTATCGAGTTGAGGCAAAGCCACATAGTAGCGACTAGAAGAATTATATTTTTTGCAGACAGGCAAAGAATTTTCGCCATTGTAAGCAACAGAATTAGTTACGTATGGATAGTAATATTTGTTTTTGTAGTTACTTGTTGCATTAGGAATGTTACGAGTCCATTGTTTTGTAATCATACATTCTACAGCAAAACCATCCCAAACGTTGCTACCAATAGCAGTAACATCATCGAAATCTTGAGTATAAGGCACAGAGTGAACTGCAGGACAGAAAGTTTCGAACGAATTAGGCATAGTCCAATCGGCAGCAACACCACCACATACTGGTTGCAACCAGTAGTAATATGTTTGGTTAGGATATTGCAAGCCTGTGACTACGGCTTTAGGCTCAGTTACTTTACCTTCGAATGCAAATTCGAAATCTTCGTTTATACCAAATTGATTTTTATCATATTCGGTAGTAGCCACTTTGACATTCCATTCTGTAACACCATTAGCAGCCCATGTGATTGTAGCTTTAGAAGGGTCGTTTACATCAACCTCAGCAGCAATTTCAGATGGAGATTTGCAATCTACAGATTTAGCAAATGTCACATTGTCGACATGGATTTTGTTGGTATAAGTAGTTACGCTTGTGTGAGTATATTCAAACTCATTTACTTTAATAGCAAAGAAATTACCTTTAGCCTCTGGATACAAAGAGAAGTCATATTCATAGTAAGTATACTCTTCGAAGCTTGGTTCGATTGTGTCGATAGCGATGAACGAATTGATATCGTTGGCATCGGTCATAATACCAATAGCTGCTTTCGATTTATAATTGTTTTGGTTTGAAGCAGAATTTGGGTCTAGACTTTTAGAAGACATACGACCAACTGCATAGAACGAAACTTTAGTTTTCGACATATCCACCTCAGGGAATACTGCAATAGTAGTAGCTTTGTAAGGCCAATAACAACCAATTTGGAAATCAGTTTTACTAATAGGCTCAGCCATACGATAGCTAGCACCAGCCCAGTCGAGAGAGTCGACAAGTTTGAATGTAGATGAAAGATATGTACAGAGAGGTTTAATTACCTTAGGTAGAGTAACAGATGAAGAAGAATAGCCGTTTATATCAAGAGATACTTTAGAGATATTTTCGAAATCCATTACATAAGGCAATGTATTGTAATCTAAACGAGAAGGCATTTCGACGTAACGAGGATAATTCCATCTGCCTTTTTTGTCGCCTTTGACACCACGAACATAAACATAATATCTTGAATCAGGAGTTAAATCTTCGATAGAACCCAAGTCAGAGATGTTATGTTTAGAGTAATAACCTAAAGTATCAGGGAAATCGCTATCACGATCGATTGTATATTCAGATGAAGTGAGGATAATTTCGTAAGAATCGAAAGTTTGTTCGAAATCGAATTTCATTGTAGATGCAGTAGGCATCATGATGTCGAATTGAACATTTTCTTTTTCGTCGCGAGGTTCGATGATGAGATTTTCGATAGTAAAGTGGTTTGATTTCGAGAAATCAGACATGAACGCGATATATTTACCATCGCCAGTATAGTCTTCGAACGTAACAGTGAAATCTTCGTAAATGTAAGGACGGTCGTTGATGATAGTTTTAACTGGAACGAAAGTTGAGCGGTCTTCAGGGTCGGTCATAACACCAACTATGATACCAAATTGGTCTGCTACATAACGATTATAAATGAAAGATTCGAAAGAAATTTGCAAATCTTTTATATTACCTTTGATTTCAGGAGTTGCAGCATAAGCCCAAACGCCAGCAGGCAAAGAACCTGAATAACATTGAGGTGTTAGTTTGCCACTTGATAAATAGTAAGTAAATACCATACTTGCAGTACCATTGTAAGAGCCACCATATTTCCAGTCAGAACCATAGGCATTTACATAAGGTTTGTACTCTGGAGAAGATGCAGCATAATACCAACCATCAAGAAATGCTAATTGACCTTTTTTAGAATCGTCGGCTGGGAGGTCGAAAGTAATAGTATCAGGAATATTAAAGATGTTGGCTGTTTTAAATTCGATAGAAGCCCATCCTGAGATTTCGTGTTCGCATTGAGATCTTACATAGCAATAGTATTTTGTGCCTTGGGTAAGACCCTCGAAATCCATAGAAACGCCATCAGTTGTAGTATCGCAAACCAATTCAGTTGCTGATGATTCGAGTTCGGCTGCAGAGAGCGTATCTTTTGAAAGTTTTACATAGAAATACTCAGCATCGAACGAACCCATCCAGTTAACTGTGATAGAGTTGTTAGTTACGTTTGATGTGTAAAGATCTTCTGGGTTGAAACAGCTTGGAGTAGAACGGATGATAACATCGTCGATAACAACACCACGACCCAAGTTATCTGCAGCTTCGAATGCAATTTGGCAATAAGAAGCAGAAGGCAAGAAGATCGTGTCGCGTTGCCATCTTGCGATGTAGTTGTCGTAAGCTGTCAAAGTTTTCCACTCGCCATCGGCTGATGTACGACACAATACGCGAAGAGAGTCGAAGTCGCCACTCCACTTGTCTTGAGCGTGAGAGAAAACAAGGATAGGTTGGAACAAAGAAGCCACCTCAACAGGAGGTAATACTAAACGAGTAACTGCTTTGTTAGTCACGCCTGAAGTGTTGCGGAAAGCAACACGTGCAAGACTGTCGGCAGCACCATTAGGATAGGTGAGATTTTGACTCTCTACTACCCAATTGACTTGACCAGAAACATTTTCTTGTTTCCAGTCGGCTGGAATACCTTTTTCGAAACTTTCGTCAATACGGATACCATAAGCAGGGTCGACATACTGAGCGAAAAGAGCGAAAGGCAAAAAGAGCATTGCTATAAAAGCAATCATTTTTTGAAAATCTCTTTTCATAGTTGATAGATTAAGTTAAACAATGTATTAATAATAAAAAAAATAAGTCCAAAAAGCAAAAAAAATAATAATAAATCACAAATCAACAAATGTCATATACATTATGTATAATGTGTAAAGCTTTCTTTAATAAGCAAATAACGCCCAATAAACACAACTCACAAAATGAGGGATAAAGATACAAAAATATTCAACAAATTCCAAATTTTATTTTACCTATTTTTATTTTATTCTTCAAACACAAAGATATAAATAGTAACAATTATAAACCACAATGCGCAATATTTTTATATTTTAAAAGCAAATATAAACATATATCTTAATAAAAAGAATTAAAAAATGTAAAATAATAAAAAATGTAACTTTAATAATAAAAAAAAGACAGGTTATCAATCTACAATGTCTATTTTATGTGAGTTTGATATAATTTTATGGCTCAACGGAAGGCACGGATGATAGAGATTAGCTCTAACGTTTTATATCGAACTGACATTAATTTACCTTAAATTTTCTCAAACGTTTATCATAGATGATTATACAGATTGTTTTATAATATATTTATAGTATGTTTATAGTATATTTATCCTATATTTATAATATATTTATAATATATTTATCATATGTTGTAGTATAAGAGAAGTTGGGGTTCTTCGTTAGTTTAATGTGAGTTCGATATATTTTTTTATTGCACACGGATGACACGGATACCAGTTGAAATAAATAAAAAAGGCTGAGTCAGATAATTCTTCTCAGCCTTTTTATTTTATGTTATAGTTGATTACTTAACTATCAATTTGCCTACATATAAATCGCCTGTTCCAGTGATAACTCGGATGTAGTACAAACCACTGACATTTATTCCACTAATAGAAATTGGATATTGAGTTGGATATTGCATTGCAATAATCTGACCCATAGAATTAACCACTTCTACACGCAAACCACATTGCTCTTCGGCAGTAAATTCACGATTTATGTAAGTTGTTTGTCCTTGACCTATAGGGTTAGGTGCAACAATCAATGGTAATGCATACACATTATCAATCGATGTACCTACTTCAAGAGTGAGAGTTACAATAGAATCACAACCTAACGATGTTACGAATGTCTCTTTATAAACACCAGCTTTAGTCAATGTTTTCTCTCCAAATTCGTAATACTCACCTTGAATAATACCAACCGTAGTATCAACATGGACAGTAGGAACAAAGTCAACATGCAATTCAATAATAGAGTCGCAACCTTCGATAGTTTTCACTGTGCGATACAATACTGTGTCGGTCTTGATTTCTCCTGCTTGTGTTTTGAACCCGAAACCTACATATTCATATCCTTCACAAACATAATCTTCAAAGATACCGCGAGCTGGCTCCCTAACCGCTAAATTCAATGTAATGATAGAGTCACACCCAAGAATATTAACCATAGAGTCAACATAAACTCCTGCCTCGGTAAGCTCACGTGCACCAAACAAATAACTTGAACCTTGACAAATAGTAGCATTAAGCTCTACAAATGTAGATAATACAGTTAAATTCAAGACTTCAATACTATCACAGCCATTTGCATTTGAATATCTACGTTCATAACGACCTGATGTAGTCAACAAAGTATCATTCCATTCAAAAGGCTCACTTTGACAAATAGTCAACGATGATTCATGTGTTGTAGGAATAACAACAAGAGTAAGTATCTTGACAGAATCGCAAGAGCCAGAATTTGGAATTGTATCAACATAAATACCTGTTTCAGAATAAACGTTATTGCCAAATTTATAGCTTTCGCCTTCACAAATAGTGGCATAAATATTCTCACGCAAATCAAGCACCTCAAGGTGCAAATAAGCTACAGAATCACAGCCACAACTTGACATTCCACGATACCAAACTTCATATACATTAGTCTCAATACAAGCAATATCGCCCCACATGTAAATATCGCCACGACAAATTGTGTCGTATGAATGACTTGAAGACATAGGGTTGACAGTAACTTCAAGATGCTTAAGCGTATCGCAATTGTCAGATGTAACAAATTTAGTAAATGTATTTACTCCAACAAACAATTCGTTACTTGAAACAGAAAATCCATAACCAACAAAGCCTTCACCTTGGCAAACTGATACTTTATCCGTTTTCTCGCCAGCATAACAAGCAACACGCATATCATCAATACCAATTACTCCACCTTCTTTATTAGCTTTTGCATCAACTATAAATGCCAATTGGATAGTATCACCTTTATAAGCTGAAAGATCTAACAATTTTTGTTGCCAACCTGAATGTCCACCTTCAAGAATTACATCAGAGAATTGACGTACACCTACACCTCTTACTTCTACTTTCAACTTATCGGTATGAGTGAGATTTCGATAACTATAGGAAAGAATGGTGTTATCTTCAACAAATACCATCGGTGAAAGAAGAACTGCAGTACCATACAACTCAGAAGTATTTACTGAAGCTGATTTATTACCAGCGTCCACTTTAATACTCCAATTTTTAGTATTATCAGTAAGAGTAGTTTCAGACATGTTATCCCAACATACAGGAATAGAGCCAGATGCAACATTTTCAAAGTTTTGCACAAATGTAGGCAATGCAACATCACAATCAGTTGTAAACATTGTCTCAATCCAATCAGACTCTTGACGAGGATTATCAATAATACCACGTACTCGAACCCTATAAGTTGTAGCAGGAGACAAATTACTAAATAGATATGCCAAATTTGGAGTTGTACTATCTACTAACAATTCAGTTTCTTTATAAAGCTGCACCTGATAACGGTCGGCAAGACCCACCCATGAAACTTGAGCTAAAGTTTTTGCTATTGTGTCAACCTCCAATTGGTCAGGCGCACCAAATTTAAGCACCTCTACTTTGAAATTATCAACACTTGCAAAAACTACTGAAAGTCCTGCATTCAACGTAAATCCTAAATCATAAACACCAGTCTCACGAGGCACAAATACACGACGGACTTCACAATATTTCTCAGAGCTTACTTCTTGCTCAGCAAGCACCTCTTCTCCATTCTTCAACTGTAATGTTGTACGACCATACTCTTTATCTACCACAGGCGACATGATACTCCATGCAGAAATACAATAATAAACCCCGCCTTCAAGATAGAATTGACGTGAAGCATTCACAACATTATTACCATCAGCAAGAGTCAAATATTTAACACCTTCCATAGCATAAGCATTATAACCCATATCAACATCTGAAGAAACATAAACTAATTGACCAGCATGCTTATATGATGTAGTCCAACAATTATCCAAATTAGCTTCGTTGAGATAATTTTCAAAACCTTCAAAATAAGGATTTGCTTCTGTAACCTCAATTGGAGAGCAATCTGTTGTAAATGAAATCATTTGCCATTCAGATGCAATATTTTCATAACATTGTGCTTTCACGAACAAATAATATGTAGTACTACCCTTCAAACCTTCAAACGAAATTGTATCAGCAAATGTAGTATCAGTAGCAAATGCCAAATCCACATTATTAGATGCCGAAATCGCACAAACTGTAGCCGATTCATTATAATTTTTGAATGTTGCTGTAACAGATTGATAGTCCGAATCAAGCACTTTCAATTCATCAATTACAGCACAACTTTCCTTGTTAACCTCTACATTATCCAACCACAAAGGAAAAGTACCAGTATAATCACCCTTATTATACCATTGGACAACAAGTTTATATCTTCCAGGTTCAGAAATGAAGAATGGATTTTCAACATGAGTACTTGACAATTTACCCGACAATATACCACCATCAAGAGCTATACATTCGGCAGGAAGTGTAGCCACATAAGTTGTAACATTAACATTACCTATACGTTTACCAGCCTCAATATCATAAGATGCTGGAACAAGAAATACACGACCATAATCTAATTTAGAACCTTCAGATTTCCAATCGTATGATACGGCATATTGTCCTTTTTCAAAACTAAACAATCTATATGCATACGCAGCAGTCTCAATATTACTATCATAACCATATACCGCTGTTTCTGCTTTTTGAGGTTCAGATGTAATATACAATGATTTAGAATCGTTACCAATTACAAAACCATTTTTTTGATTTCCATTCACAATTATCCATTGTGAATTTTCATCAGCATTACTAAAATCAGACACATAAGGGATAACCGCAGCGGCTTTTTCTGTTCGGAATGCTATAGATTGATAATTTGAACTTTCATCCTCACCACAAACCGAACGTACAAACAAATAGTAATCAGTAGCAGGTGTAAGATTTGTCAATTCTATTGTTTTTGTAGCAGATGAACCAGCAGATAGATAATCCTCAACATCGTTAGATTTACACAAACGATATTCATAAGTATCAGCATCTGAGATTGTATTAATTGCAATCTTGGCATTTACATCATCCACCATAATCAATTGCAATGACTGAGGCATTGGACATTGCACTTTACGAACTGAAATATCATCTATTGCCAATGGAGTTTGAGCACCACCAGAAGCATTGTTATACCACTCAATAACCAAGTTATACTTAACTGCTTTGTCAAATACAACATCGACTACAACATCATTCCATTTTGGAGAAACATTCAAACCTTTGTTGTCATTAGAAAGCATAATACAACCTGAAACTTCATCCATATAAGAACTAATACGTCTACCAGCAACAATCTCTTTATCAACAGGAGCAAGATAAATTTTTCCATAGTCGGCATTATAAGCATCAGTACGTTCACCCACACATTTCCAAGAATAAGAAATAGTGTATTGACCTGGTTCAAAATCAAATAAGCGATAAACATACGAAGATGATGCACTTCCTATTGAATATTGATTCAATTGACCATCATTTGTAATATACAACGCTTTATCACCAGATTTAACACCTAACTTATCGTCTCCAACAACAAAATAGTTAGTTTGACCTTCACCACAATATACCCAGTTGTTACTTTCTTCATCTTCAAATCCTAAAGCATAAGGCAAAGTTGGAGCATTTGCAAGTGTACGGAAACTTATTGTTTCCCAATCTGAATATTTATCAGCAGAACATTGACAACGAACTTCAAATTGATAATTAGTAGCAGGCAACAAATCAGTCAAAGAGACAGAAGGAGTTGCAACCGTTCCAGTCTTAACTTCTGTATTATTCCACAAAAGACGATACTCGAACGCAGTTACTGAACTATTTTCGTGATTCCATGTCAATGTAACTCCATCAGACAATCGTTCAGAAACAACCAAACCGTCAACAGTATAACAATAGTCAGATGGAACAATTTCGATATTATCGAGACCAGCCCAAATTGCTTGTCTATCTTTAGGGTTTTTATTGTAGCGGAATACGATATATTTATCACTCAAATCAATCTTCGCATCTGCATCGGCAAATGAATAGAAATAAGATTCAAAACCATGAATTGATGTAAATGGTAATTCTACGAGACGAGTATAAGATTGCTCAACATTAAGGTCTGCCATAACACCCAATTCCAAAGATGTTGCAACCGTTGGATAATCTGCATCATACTCATTACGATAATCGAATGATATTTTAAGCTCACGAAGAGGTTTGCTCATCAATGGCAATGCAAAATACATACAGTTGTTAGGCGATGAAACCAATACCAAACCTTGAGTACCTGCACTTACATAAGTACGAGTATTTAATTCAGCTGTAGGATATGGTTCTTCCAATGACTTAAAGCTAAATAATTTAAAGCAATTATCATTTAAAGAAGTTATTCCTTCAAAACCTTCGTAATAAGGGAAATCCACATCCATTAAACATGCAGTTTGGAATTCGATAGGTCCACGCCAATCGCTATAAGTATTAGAACCACAAACGGCACGAACATATACCTCATAATTTGAAAGCGGATTCAAACCTTGTATTTCAAAGTTTTTACTACTAATTGATATTGGAGTAGCTTTATTAGGGTCAAAGCCAACTTGCCCTACAACATACTGCCAATTTGAATTAAGAGTAGTATCATTCAAAGTGAATTTAGCAAAAGTATCATACGCCACAATGAGTTTTATACTTACCGGACGTTTGCAGCTTTGCACTTCTTCGATTGAGAAATTATCAATCAAAACAAATGATTCACCTACACCAGAAGAGGTAGCTTCAATTCCGATACAAATATCATTACCTACATATTTAGACAAATTAAAGTGTAATGACAAAGTATCAGTCATAAATGTATAACCGCTACCTAACACAATATCAAAATTATTTCCTCCATCTTTAGACAATAAAATACGAACACTACCACTATTTTCATTATACAAATCAAAAGACAACAATGCATCTGTAACGTCTTTTAAGTCAATAATTGGAGAAACCAACATTGATGTATAATCCTTAGAATAAACAATTTGATTATAATCATCTACATCATATGGTTGTTTATAATAATAAGCACCCATTGTATGTATCCAATAGTTACCCTCTTTATTTGGATAAGCTAACCCTTGTTTCCAACATTGAGGATGGTCTGTACCTATAAATGTTTGATCATAAGGTAATCCGTAAGAAGCACATTCTGTTTTTATTTCACCAGCCTTAGACCACCAACTTCTATCTACATCAGAACAAATTGCACGAATTTCAAAGTTATATGTCGATGCTGAATTCAACCCTGAAATAATTGCAGGATTTGTTGTTACAATAGTATCTACGACTAACTCACTCTTATAGTAACCATTTACTTGCCACTTAGTTGCAGAACCATTCTCATACCAACGAATTTCACAACTATTTGTAGTTACATTTTCTGTATACACCTCTGTTGGAGACAAACAAGTAGGTATTTCAACAACTTCTAAATCATCGATAAAGAACTCAGTGCCATTACCTACAACAAATGCAATATGTTTAGCATCCGCAAATTCAGCGAAATCAGGTTTAGCCAAATCAGAAAGGTATGCAACAAACTCACTCCATTCATAACTTTTACGCACAAAGACATCCGCAACAGATTCAAATGTTTCCAATGGATTTGTAATATCTTTCACAACACCTACTGAAATATGAGCATTATCTTTAGAGGCATGCACATATCCTTTCACAAGATAATTAGCCAATGACGAAACATTAAATTCAGGCAATATTGTCATTGATTCATACATCTTATACGAAACTTTACCACTATATGCAACATAATTTGATGGTTCAGATTTACTTGTATATTCATTTGTCAAATTAGAAGACCAACAAACAATATTATTCAACTCTGGATCATCAAAATTATCATAATACGGCAATTCAAAAGTAGAACAAATTGTACGAAATGTCTTCACATGACTCCATTCGCTTGGTTCAGCACACAATGAACGGAAAGAATAGTAATACTCTTTGTTTGTTTGTAAGCCATTGATTTCATAGTGTTTTTCACGTATTGTATCGTGAGCAATATCTGCCACACCATACTCAGGGTCGAAATTAACACTTGCCACCTTAACTTCCCAAACATCAGCAATAGAATGGAAGTCTATCTCTGCTGATTTTGCTGTAATTTTAGATTCTTTAATTTGAACAGGAGGAGCACATTCTATTTCTTTAACACTGAAATTATCAATAACAGAATTATTTTGCTGAACAGATATACCCCAAGTTATTGTATTTATACCAATATAATATACCCCATCTTTAGGTGCATTTATCCAACCTTTATACTCGCGCCACTCACTCACAAGTTCTTGTGTTACCATTGTATCTACGAGCATTGACATTTCAGGCTCAACAAAATAAGCCAAACTCAAATTCATACCAAAATCACAATCTTGACGAGCCATTACAGACACTTCATAATTGCTATTTGCCTTCAAATAAAATGGACGTAACAACCATGTATCATTATTATAAGGCAACGCAGCAAACATACTACCTTCATATGGCGTCATTGTAATTACTCCATCATCATTATATGTTCCTGTTTTTGCCACAAATATACCATCAGCAGAAACATTAGCAACTTGTTGATAACAACCAAAAACATATTCGTCGACTGTAAAATTCTCAAATCCTTCAAAAAATGGATTATCAAAATCAACAACAATAGGAGCACATTGAGTAGAGAATTGAAGAACAAACTCACTCCATGGTCCGTATGTACCATCAGCACATTTACGACGAGCATATAATTCATAATCAGTTTGAGGAGTCAAGTCAGTAATAGTAACACTTGCACCAGTTGCATCAAAAATATTTCCTGTATTAGGATTAAATCCAGGCAAACCAACACTAACTTGCCATACATCAACTTCAGAAGTCAAGTTTGTTACACGAGCTACATTTGTTTTAATAGAGTCAATCTTGACATCCATATAATCACACGATGTTTTCTCTCGTATCACAACATTATCAATATACATCGCCATTGTGCCTTGGTGTACACCTTCGAAGATTACGTACTTATTGCCTGACGCTGTAATAGTAAATTCATATTTATACCAACCTTCTTTTTCTACTTTTGGAGCAAACTGACTACCAACATTGATATATCCTAATTTAGTAGCATTATCAACATTAGGTTGATCATTAACCAAAATATTCAAACCCTCGTTATCAACAGCAGAAGTATTATCCATATCTTTAGGCTCAGGCATACGATAAAACCAGAACGAAACCACATATTCTTTGCCAGAATTAAAAGTAAACTGAGGTGACACTAACGCCGACTTAATACCCGAACTTGATGTCTGCAATTTAGCAGATGCATCTCCAGACTTAATCAATTCTGGATTCCAAAATTTATCATCATTGCGCACCCATGCTTCATCTTTATAGTCTGTAGCAAATTGATCATTAGGATTTCCATATGCCTGACTTTGATATTGTCTCCAACAATGAGGAGGGAAACGCTGTTCATCAAATGTTTGAATATATGGTAATGCTGTTATAGCATCACAATCAGTTTCAAATTTTTGAGCAAACTCAACAGGCTCACCCATATCATCAGCACCACAATTTGAAATAACACGCGCATTAATTGTATATTGAGCACCTGGCGATAAGCTTGTAATATCTAATTCTGGTGTACCTTCTACAACCAAAGTATTAGATATTTCATGTTGCCCACTTACCAAAGTGTATCTTACATTCCATTTAGATTCATTCAAACCTTTAGTCCATGATAATTTAACAGAATTTGTAGTTATATTACTCAATTTAATATCGGACACCTTGCGACACAAAGGAGCTAATTTAACCTCTACATCATCAATAAACGTACCATACGAACCACCACTCACACCTTCAAAAATAACATATACATTTCCAGCCAAAGGAATATTATATTCATATTTGTACCAACCCTCTTGTTCCTCTACTGGATACATTGTATAGATACTATTAATAAAACCTAATTTTGTTCCACCAATAGTATCAGGACGATTGTTAACCCAAATATTCAAACCTTCATGTTCTTTTGCAGCATAAGTATAAACAGCATCACGATACACCCACAATGACAAATCGTAATGAGTTGGAATATCAACGTATATAGGCTGAGTAACCAAGAGCGTATGAATTCCAGCTCTTGAATCACGCAACTTAGCCGCATACTTTCCTTCGTACACTTCATCATAACTTGAATTTGATTTACTTAAAGTCCAAGCTTCATCACCATAATCAATTCCAGATGACAAACCGCCAGTAGAAGTAGGTTTTATTGTTTGACGCGAGAACCAACATTCAGGAGGAAATATTCCAGCTTCAAAACCTTCGAAGAAAATAGTCTCAGCTCTCACCCCACAAGATGTATGTATAGATATAACATTACTCCAAATAGAAGTGTCATTTTCACTACATATAGCACGCACTTTAATAGTATATGCCATATTTTTCTCTAAATCATCTATGGTGCAAGGATGAGAATTAACTTTATAAGATTTAGAAATTGTTATAACAGAATCTTTATCAGCAACTTTAGATTTTCCCACACTATCTTTAGAAACCAATACCTCATAATTACCTGCTACAATATACTCATTCCAATCAATTATAGTGAAAGTAGAATCTGACACTATCTCTCTCAAATTTTCCAATTTAGGACATGTTGGAGCTGTAGTAAATTTCATATTATCTACATACACTGTTGCATCTACCCCCGATGGCATAAACACAACCACAGCCATACCAACATCAATCAAATCTGTCACAAGTGTATTAAATGTCAAATCTTCCCATTCATTATTTTTTTGAATTTCAACATTTTCCCACAAAGGAACAGCTTGCGACATATCAGTAGGATCTGGAGTTAAGAAAATAGAATATTTAGTACCCTTTTTCCCATAAATACTCATTCCTATTTCTATATTATTAGCAGCCTTATTCAATTGAGGAGAAATAAGATATGCTTCTGAAGAACTCGTTGATGTTAACTTAACTGCAGAAGTTCCTATTTTAATAGCTTCTTGCACTGACACACCAGATTTAGAACCCAACCAACAATCAGGCAAAGTGTTCCAACCATCAAAAGAATGAGAGTATGGCAAATTTTGATTTGGACATAATGTTGTAAATTTTACAGTAGCAAAATCAGAAATACCTTGTCCAGAAGCACTACAATTGGTTTTTAAAACAACCTCATAATTAGTAGAAGGAGTCAAACCTTCAACCTCATACATATAATCTTCAGCAACAATTGTTTGATTAAAGACATTGGCATTTGTTTTCAAATCTTTAACCTGTAAATCAAAATCTGGTGATTTTGCTCCATCTTTACTCATTGACCAAATAAGAGAAACCTTATTTTGATTAACGGACATTACAGACAAATCGATAGGACGAGCACAATTAGGCTTAGTAGCAACTTTAACATTGTCTATAATATACCATTCTGTTTCAAAAGTACCTTTACCGCCACATTCCAAACGAAAACCTATAGTTACACTATAACCTGCATAATCAGACAAGTCACAAGAAACCTCAGTCCAGCCTTTAGTTTGCACCTTAGCTAAAATAACCTCCTTAGCGCCATATTTCAGAAAAACAGACATTTGCGCTATTTGGCCAGGAGCATTAACATTAAAAGTCAATTGACAACCAGCTGGTAACTGATTCAACATTGGAGTTGTTAAAGTGGCATACCCCTTTTGTGTTCCATTAATGGCTTGACATGCCACCGCTGATGAACCATTAAACCCAGAAGCATAATAAGCCCATTGATTCAAACCAGAAACATAGTCGCTATTATCCCAACCATTTGGAACTCCATAGCGAAGATTGTCGAAAGTTTCATTTAATTGCGCACTTACATTTGATGCAAAAAGCACAAAAGAAACAATCAAAACAGCATAGTTTATAAAACGCTTAAACATAGATATATAGATTTATTTGTTAATAAATAAACAAAACAATTCACCTTGCAAATTTAATAAAAATACTCGAAAATTACAAATATCAACAAAAAGAGGTTAACTATCTATAAGCTAACCTCTTAAAATACCACAAGTAATATTTATTAGACTTTTTTCACTGATACTTTTACGATATACTCCTCAAAATCGAGTTCTGTAGCCTCTGCAATTGCATCAACCAACTTGATTTCGTTAGCAAGCACTTGACCACCAATATAGTCAGTGTAATTAACTACTGCATCATTGATAGCATCGAGGCGTTCGATTTCAACCACAATCTTATCGGTGATTTCGTAACCATTCGACTTACGGATGTTTTGGATACGGTTAACCAATTCACGAGCAATACCCTCTTGACGAAGTTCTTCTGTTACAGTAACATCAAGTGCAATAGTAAGTGTACCTTCGTTAGCAACCAACCAACCTGGCATATCTTCAGTAGCGATTTCTACATCGGCAAGTTCTACTACAACTGCGCCCGAAGCTAATGGCAATTCAACCGAGCCATTACGTTCGATTGTAGAGATGTCAGCTTGATCCCAAGCAGAGATAACAGCAGCAATCTCTTTCATTTGTTTACCATATTTTTTACCTAACGTTTTGAAGTTAGGTTTAATACGTTTCACAAGCGAAATAGACGAATCATCAGCACCTACAATTTCAAGTTCCTTCACATTCACCTCAGTCTTAATCAGTTCAGCGATATATGACAACTGCTCGCGTGTCTTATCATCTGCAGCAGGGATAACTGCTTTTTGAAGTGGTTGACGCACTTTTTTCTCTGCTTTACGACGCAATGCAAGAATCATAGACGATGATGCCTGAGCAAGTTGCATACACTCTTCGAGGTTTTTGTCGATGAGCGAATCGTCGCATACAGGGAATTTAGCCAAGTGAACTGATTCTGCAGTCTCTTTGCCTGTAGCGGCATTCAAGTCAAGATACAATTGGTCAGCAAAGAATGGTGCGATAGGAGCCATAAGTTTTGCTACAGTAGCAAGACAAGTATAAAGAGTTTGATAAGCAGAGATTTTATCTGTATTGTACTCGCCACCCCAATAGCGTTTGCGGTTGAGACGTACATACCAGTTCGAAAGGTTTTCACCTACGAAGTCTTGAATTGCACGCCCTGCACGAGTTGGCTCGTAGTTTTCGAAGTGCTCTGTGCACTCTTTAACCAACGTATTCAAAAGAGAAAGAATCCAACGGTCGATTTCAGGACGTTCTGCTACTGGCACATCAGCCTCTTTGTATTCGAAGCCATCCACGTTAGCGTAGAGAGCGAAGAATGAGTAAGTATTGTAGAGTGTGCCAAAGAATTTACGGCGCACCTCTTCTACACCATCAACGTCGAACTTGAGGTTATCCCAAGGCGATGCGTTTGTCATCATATACCAACGCAATGGGTCAGAACCGTATTTCTCGATTGTAGAGAATGGGTCAACAGCATTGCCAAGGCGTTTCGACATCTTGTTACCATTCTTATCAAGCACAAGACCATTAGAGATAACATTCTTGAATGCTACTGAATTAAATACCATTGTGCCGATTGCATGAAGAGTAAAGAACCAACCACGAGTTTGATCGACGCCCTCAGAGATGAAGTCGGCTGGGTATACTGATTTAGAGTCGAATGCTTCTTTATTTTCAAATGGGTAGTGGATTTGAGCGTATGGCATAGCACCAGAGTCGAACCAAACGTCAATCAAGTCGAGTTCGCGTTTCATTGGTTTGCCCGATTCGCTGACAAGGATAATACCATCAACGTATGGACGGTGAAGGTCGATATTTTTAGGGTCCCAGTTCTCTTTGCTCATGTCGCCGAGACGGAAGTTTTTGTATGGGTTTTCAGTCATGAAACCTGCAGCAATAGATTTCTCGATTTCGCCCATCAACTCTTCAACAGAACCGATACATTTCTCTTCTGAACCATCTTCAGTGCGCCAGATTGGGAGCGGAGTACCCCAATAACGAGAACGTGATAAGTTCCAATCTTGCAAGTTTTCAAGCCATTTACCGAAACGACCAGTACCAGTAGATTGTGGTTTCCAGTTGATAGTTTCATTAAGAGCAATCATCTCGTCACGTACGGCAGTTGTGCGGATAAACCAAGAGTCAAGTGGATAATAAAGCACAGGTTTGTCAGTACGCCAGCAATGAGGATAGTTGTGGACATGTTTTTCGATGCGGAATACTAAATTTTGTTGTTTCAACATCATACAAATAGCCACATCAAGAGTTTCATCCTGGTCAGTGAGAGCTGGGTCGTAAGCATTTTTCACGAAACGACCAGCAAATTCATTATATTTTTCTACATCAACTTGTACTTTAACAAAATCCGCATCAAGATCTTCGAGCAAGAAGAATTTACCTGTCATATCCACCATCGGACGAGTTTCGCCCTTAGCAGTAGTCATAGTCAAGCCAGGAACACCTGCTTTTTTAGCCACGAATGCGTCATCCGCACCAAATGTTGGCGCAATGTGTACAATACCAGTACCATCTTCAGTTGTTACATAGTCACCTTGAATTACTCGGAATGCACCTTCTCCTGGATTTACCCAAGGAATAAGTTGTTCGTATTCAGAATCAACCAAATCAACACCCATACACTCGCCCACTACGCGATAAGGCACAAGTTTGTCGCCTGGTTTATAGTCTTCCATAGCTACTTCAGCAGCTTTAGGATTGAACAACGAAGCAAACAAAGGTTTAGCCACGATATATGTAGCAGGGATGCCAGTATATGGATTAAAGCTTTCTACTGCGAGATATTCAATTTTAGGACCAACGCAAAGGGCAGTATTTGAAGGCAAAGTCCAAGGAGTAGTAGTCCAAGCCAAGAAATATACATCACCTTTGAGGTTGTTGAAACCATTTACTTTTTTAGCTTTGAATTGAGCAGTACAAGTTGTATCTTTTACATCACGATAGCAACCTGGTTGGTTCAATTCGTGAGTAGAAAGACCTGTACCAGCAGCTGGCGAATATGGTTGGATAGTATAACCTTTGTACAACAAGCCTTTGTTATACAACTGTTTGAGCAACCACCAAAGTGTTTCAATATATTTATTATCGTAAGTGATATATGGGTCATTCATATCTACCCAATAACCCATTTTATGAGTAAGATCTTCCCACTCACGAGTATATTTCATAACGTCAGCACGACAAGCAGCATTATATTCGTCAACCGAAATCTTCTTACCAATATCTTCTTTAGTGATACCAAGGCGTTTTTCCACACCAAGTTCAACAGGCAAACCGTGAGTATCCCAACCTGCTTTACGTTTCACTTGGAAACCTTGCATTGTTTTATAACGACAGAAAGTATCTTTAATTGTACGCGCCATAACGTGATGAATACCAGGCATACCATTAGCCGAAGGTGGTCCTTCATAAAACACAAACGAAGGATAACCCTCACGTTCAGCAACACTCTTGTGGAACAAATCTTTTGCGTCCCACTCCTCTAACATTCTCTTGTTCACATCGGACAAATTTAGTCCGCCATACTCTTTGAATTTTTTCATATCTTATCAGTAATAAGCGCAAGTAGTAAATCACAAGACTTACTCGCTATGCTCGTTTTATTTTAATCAAAATACAATAATCCCAAATAAAGCGCAAAGGTACAAAAAAAAATTAAAACTTCAAACAAAAAGAGACGCAAAATATTGCGTCTCTACATATTATATAATACAAAACTACCTTATTTCAATGCATCAAGGTTTTGTTGGTTTTGAGATTGTTTACCTTCTGCGGTGTACATATAATCGATACGCTCAGCATAGGCTTTCTCAATTTTACCACGTACCATCTTCATTGTGCTGTTGATCATTTGGTTTTGTTCAGTAAATGGCTCTGCCAATACAGCAAAAGCACTAGGAAGCCAACGTTCTGGGAACATACCTTCAAATTCACCACCTTTCTTATATTTAGCCAATTCTTCTTCAAGTTTCTTAACTGTTGCTTTGCGACCTTCTTCAGAATCAAGAGTAAGATTGAGATAAGAAAGTTTACGTTTAAGAGCTTCACGATTAGGAACAATCAAAGCAGTTGTGAAAGGTGATTGGTTATTATAGAGCATCACTTGATCAATATA
Source organism: Candidatus Aphodosoma sp. (assembly GCA_045658305.1). Classification (GTDB taxonomy): domain Bacteria; phylum Bacteroidota; class Bacteroidia; order Bacteroidales; family Paludibacteraceae; genus Aphodosoma. The sequence continues at coordinate 24,765 of JAZOUT010000087.1, forward strand.
TTTAGATTTTTCAACCAATGCTTCTTCGATACCTTCTGGGCTATATTTTTCGCCATCGCTTGAGATAAGGAGAGATTTGAAACGACCTTTCACATAGAGAAGACCCTCTTTAGTCATATAACCAAGGTCGCCAGTATAGAGATAACCATCACGAACAGTTTCGGCAGTGGCTTCAGGGTTTTTCCAATAGCCTTTCATGACGTTTTCGCCTTTGACTACGATTTCGCCCATCTCGCCAAGAGGAAGTTCTTTGCCATCACTATCGCAGATTTTGAGTTCGATAGGCTTAACGAGTTTACCACTTGAGCCAAAGCGGTAGAGGTCAGGACCATTAGACGAGAGAACAGGGGTAGCCTCAGAGAGACCGTAGCCTTGGAACATAGGGATGCCGACACCGACATAGAACTTTTGGAGGTCTTTATCGAGAAGGGCACCGCCACCGATGAAGAAACGGAGTTCGCCACCGAAATTGTCGCGGACCTTAGAGAATATAAGTTTGTCGAAAAGAGCTACAAGGGGATAGAGCAAGAGACGAAGACCTTTGCTGTCGAGATTGCTGTCGCCAAAATAGATTTGACGGAGACGAAGTCCGAAGTTGAATAGGCTGACAGTGAAATTGCCTTTGGCGCGGATTGCTTGCTCAATGTTCTTTTTGAACGTTTTGGCAAGAGCAGGCACAGAGAGAATGAAGTGAGGGCGCACCTCTTTAATATTAAGAGGTATGTTTTTGAGCGTTTCGAGCGGAGTGCGACCTACTTGCACGGTAGCCACAGATGCACCCTTAGACATCATAATATAGAAGCCTACGACGTGAGCGAAACACTGGTCGAGAGGCAGAATGATGAGCGTGCGCCAAGTTTCGTCGATATTGACAAGCGTGCAAGCTTGCTCGACGTTGGCTGTGTAGTTGCGGTGAGTGAGCACCACACCTTTAGGGTCGGCAGTTGTGCCTGAAGTATAGGTGATTGTGGCAATATCGTCGTTTTGGAGCGATTTGCCCACGGCGAGGAATTCCTCAAGAGAGTGAGTGTTCATAAACTCATCGCCGAGAGTCATCACGCGGCTGTAAGAGACTTCGCGCTCTTCGTAGTCTTGAATATCGTCGAGAACGATAATGTATTTGACATTAGGGAGTTGGTCTTTGATAGCGCGGACTTTTTTGAGTTGAGTGCGCGACACCATAATATATTTCACGTCACCATGTACGAGACGGAAAAGGAGGTCGTTGGACTCTTCGAGCTTGATAGACAAAGGCACATTCATCGCACCAGCATAGAACATAGCCAACTCGCCAATAATCCATGAGTTGCGACCCTCGCTAAGAAGCGCCATGCTGTCGCCTTTTTTCACACCAATAGCCTGAAGACCAGCACCAAGACGATACACTAAAGTTTTTACTTCGGCATAAGTAGTAGGCTCGAATTTGTTAGATGTTTTTTCGAGCAAAAATGTATTGTTAGGGTATAAACGTACCGATTCCTCGAATAAGTCGACAAGTGTTTTTTTCATAAAATTCTAAGTTTTAAGCATTCGATAATAAAATAAAAACTCACCATTTTATCGAAAATAGTTGATAATAATGTGCAAAGTTACTAAAAAATATTAAATGTTGTATAAAAATCATATAAAAATTTAATAGATGGGTGGTAGGATGGTGCGTGCAGTATGATTTATAGTATATTTATCCTATATTTATGGTATATTTATCCTATATTTATAGTATATTTATGGTATGTTGTGGGTAGGGAATAAAGAGCAGAGAGTAGGGAGCAAGGAATACGGAAAAAAGAATAAGGAAAAGGGAGGAGTTGCGTGTTTGGATTTTTTTTTGTAACTTTGCAGCGTGAAGAAGTATGTTTTTCAAATAGTTAGTCTTTGTTTAGCAATGTTCATTGCGTATATTGGTGGTGGATTGAATATCTATCACTATTGTTGCGATGCTTGCGAAAAACATGGACACGATATATTTCAGACTATATCGTGCGAAGAGGTGCATGCAGAGCATCATTGCACAGAGGATGATTGCCACCATGAGCATCATAATCACACTCGTATTATAGAAAATAGAGATGATTTGTGCACTCATTTGATGGCAAATTCGGCTCACTGCGATGTGCATCATGTGGAAGCACCTTATTTTTCACAATCTAATCCTTTGAAAGTGAACTTTGTGTCACCATTGATTGCGATACACCCTATATCAATGCACAATGCACAATGCATAATGCACAATATTGAGTGCAAGATACAAAGTGAGGCTATTCCTTTAGTCCAAATTCTCACAGGACGAGCCATAATTGTGCGAAAATCTGCGTATTTGATTTAGCCAATAATATAATTAGTTGAATTGGACTAATTAGTCAAATTGGATAGATTAGATATTAAAAATAAATCACATAATAATTAATTTTCACCCCTACAAAATATATTATGAAAAAAATAATAATGATTGTATTGTGCGTGATGCATTGTGCATTGTGCATTAACTTGAAAGCTCAAGAGTCGACTGGAGGCACACTTTCGGGTAGCGTGATTGATGAGAACGGCGAACCAGTAATTGGAGCTGAGATATTTTGGTTAAACTCGACTATCGGTGCGGTTACGGATATTGATGGCAATTTTACTATTCCAATGACTGTGGATAGCCACCACTTGATTTTTAATTATTTGTCGTACAAAGCTGATACAGTAGATATTACTAAGGCTTCGATGCCTCTTGTTGTGCAGATGAGCGAAGATACAAAAGAGTTGCAAGAAGTAACAGTTGCAGCACGTGGAGCAAGTACGATTGCGAGCCGCGTGAGCGCATTGCAAACTACTAAAATCACTGGTGCAGAGTTGTGTAAAGCGGCTTGTTGCAACTTGTCGGAGTCGTTCGAAACTAATGCCTCAGTGGACGTAGCGTATGCTGATGCTGCTACTGGCGCAAAAACAATTAAATTACTCGGTTTGTCAGGCACATACGTTCAGTTGTTGACCGAAAACACTCCAGGAGTGCGTGGTTTGGCTCAAAACTATGGTATGGAATATATCCCTGGTGCTTGGATGGAGAGCATCCAGGTATCGAAAGGTACTTCGTCTGTTATAAATGGTTATGAGGCCACTACAGGTCAAATCAATGTTGAATACTTGAAACCTCAAACCCAAGACCCTATTGCGTTGAATGGTATGGTGAGCACATCGCTTCGCGCTGAGTTGAACGCTACTGGCGGTTGGGATATCAACGAAAAATGGAGCACTGGCGTGTTGGCTCACTACAAAAATGAGAGTATGGAACACGACACAAATGGCGACGGATTTATGGATTTGCCAAAAGGTCAACAAGCCAATTTGTTGAATCGTTGGTATATGAAAGATGGTGCATATACAGGTCAATACCTCGTGCGAGGCTTGTATGACGAGCGCAATGGCGGTCAGACAATGAAATATATTGACGAAAATGGCATTGCTGACCCATATAAAATTGGCATTCGCACATGGCGCATGGATGCGTTTATGAAACAGGGCTATGTGTTTGATGAAGCAAAAGGTACAAGTATCGGGATTATTGCAAGTGGTTCGTACCACAATCAACACAACGTATATGGTCATCGCGTGTATGATGGCGTACAAGGCAACTTCTATTTGAATGCTATGTTCCAAACATATTTTGATGAAACTGACAAACACAAAATCACTGCGGGTTTGAGCCTCAATTATGATAACTATAAAGAAGGGATGATATCAGACAAGGCGGAGTTTATACTATCATACGATAATAATCCGATGGGAGATTCACCAGATGCACCTGCTGGATTACCATTAGGTGATTACACTAAACTATTAGATATGACTCGCGATGAATGGACTCCGGGTGTATTTGCAGAATACTCATTGAAAGTAGATGAAAAATTGTCGCTTTTGGCAGGTGTTCGTGGCGATTATAGCACACAGTATGGATTCTTTGTAACACCACGTTTCAACGTGCGCTACTCGCCATGGGAATGGTGGAACTTGCGCGGTTCGGTGGGTATGGGCTATCGCTCGCCTAACTTGTTGAGCGACCACGCTTCAGTGTTACCTTCGTCGAGAACAATAGCAATTGAAAGCGATGTATTAAAACAAGAACGTGCAGTAAATGCAGGTGCAAGCACTACGTTCTATATTCCTATTGCGGGTCGCGAATTGCAAATTACGGCAGACTACTACTACACTCATTTCTTGGAATGTATGGTTGTAGATATGGACTCTGACCCATATACTGTTATATTCTCTAACCTCACAGAGGAGGGCGTAGAAGGAGGCAAAAAACCTCGCTCGTATGCAGGCAACTTCCAAGTAGAGGCATCGATGGAGGTGTTGAAAGGTTGGACTATGACACTCGCCTACCGTATGTCGGACGTAAAAAGTACAATCAATGGTGAATTACGCGAAAAACCTCTTACAAACCGCTATAAAGCACTCATCACAACTTCGTATATGACACCACTAAAACACTGGCAATTCGACGTTACAGCACAATTTAATGGTGGTGGTCGTATGCCTGATAATTTTTATAAAGGCAATGAATCACTTCGTCCATCATGGACTATCGACCGTGGCAATGGTCAATATGATTTTCCTTGGCATGCGCAGTTGATGGCTCAAGTAACTCGTTATTTCCGCACATGGAGTATCTATGTCGGAGGCGAGAATATCACTAACTTTACACAAGATACACCTATTATTGGCGCCGGTGACCCATACGGACAAAACTTTGATGCATCAATGGCTTGGGGACCTATCCATGGATGGAAAGTGTATGCAGGCTTCCGTTGGGCTTTGAACCGTAAGGAAAAATAATTGAGTGATTAAACTTAATTTAATACATATAGTCTAATCATATAAACAGAATATTTAATAATAACAACGGACACGGGATACGTGTTCAAACAAACTCTAAAATATGAAAAAAGTATTTCTTACACTTGCTCTTGCAGCAGGTATTTCGGTAGCCGTAATGGCAGAAAAACAGACAGTGCGCCTTTATGTTCCTGAAATGGAATGTGACAATTGTAAAGGTAAAGTAGAAAATGTATTGGCTTATGAAAAAGGAGTAAAAAAACTTAATTTCGATGTAGCTCACCGCATCGTAACAATCGTATTCGAAGACAAACGCACTAACGTAGAAAAACTTCAAGCAGCTTTAATGAAATATATTAAATATGAATCAAAAGAGTTGAAAGAAGGCGACCACGTAGAGTGCAACCACGAACACCATCATGGACACGACCACGGTCATGGACATAATCACGACCACGGACATAAACACTAAATAAATCACCACTTGTAAAAAAAAAGTCCATTTCGATTAACATCGAAATGGACTTTTATAGTATTGATCATATTATTGTACGAACACTTTAGCTACACCTACAGCAGTTCTTACCAAATAAACACCTGCTGGCAAACCAACTACATTCATACGATTTTCACCTCGCATTACCAACTGTCCGTTTATATTGAAAATGTACATATCTCCTTCTGCCACCAAATCATCACCTTCGAACCAAACTACCATCTGCGAATTATCTACAATATTTTCCACATTATCTGCCTCTGGCTCTACTACCTCTTCAAAAGTCTCAAACCACAAACGTATATCGTTCGCTTCTTCCATTACCCATGGAGAATCAATATTTTCACCAAATACAAAACCATGCTCTACTAACCATTCTGTAGTCATCAATGAGCGTGCCATTGTAGCACCTTCTGTAGTTGTATCATTCAACTCTATTGTCGTATCAATTGCCGCCAAATCTGACACTACATAATTATTTTTCAAGCATTTTTCAGGATCATTATAAATTTTTCCTCCTGAATCTAAATTATCCCAATCATATTCAAAACTATCTCCATTTGAATAACCGACTATACGATGCGCATACAATTCTACATCAATAGGCACTTTTATATCTTCGATAGCCACAATATTGTTAGCCACCAAAGCATATACCGAATCAGATAATGTACTACCCATAGCACCTATTACACCCCCTACTTTTACAACATTTGCATTATCACTCAATTCCATAGTGCCTTCTACATAGCAATTCAATACATACGAACGGTCGCTTGTTCCGACAATACCACCAGCAGTTCCTTTAGTATAAATATCTGCTGTAACATGGCAATTATTAATCACATCATCAGCACCAGACACAGATACAATACCACCGGCTTCTATACCTGCCTCAATATTTCCATCAAAAGCACAAGCAGAAATCTTAGTCGATGTTGCTATTTTACCTGCAATACCGCCGACACTTTCTGCTATTGGAGCATAAATATTAGCATACGACATAGAACAACCCTCTATATTCGCATACAATGAAACATCCCCAACAATACCACCCAACACACCATTAAAACCATCCAATCCAACAATATACGGACATACGACATGCACATTACTGATTCTACAACCATAACCCGCACCTGACTCAGCAAAGGTACCCACCACCTCATTAGCCAAAATACCTATACCTATAGCATCAGTAAACATCGAAGCCGACAATACAGAATTACGCAAAACAATATTTTCCACTACTGCCGAATCACGCAAAGAACGGAACAATCCACAATCATCCAACACAAGATTTCTAATCTCAAAATTACCACCATCCAATTTACCCGTAAACTCACCAACAACACCACCAAATACAGCATTCATAAAGTCAATATCATTAACTACCTTATAATAAGCATCAAGATCATTATCTATTTTAGTAAAATCATAGGCACATGCTATTTCATAAGGATTTTCAGCTGTACCCTCTCCCTTCATATCTGCAACATTCAAAGGCAACTCTGTATATTGAAGCATAATTGTCCTTCCGTCACTGTAAGGGCACATCAATAATGGTTTTATATGCGTATTCAACAAACAAATCGAACCCAAATCCCCTCCTTTTGTAGCATCAGAACCAAGCTCAAGCAACATTTCACCATTTGTACTACAAATAGCCAAAACCTTATCTTTCGCATCCGAATTTTTACGAGTTTTAGTCAACAGCACCATATACTCTCTCTCATCATCGCTATTAAACAAATGAGGATTCAATGCCTCTGTCGTAATATTAAACATCGCATTCTCAACTCCCTTACCCAAATTCAACACATCATAACGATCAAACGAACCATCTTTATCAAACCAAGCTATTCTATGTTGAGCCGAACCATCTTTCGTTCCCTCACCTTGCAACAAAGCAACAGCATACTGATACGAAGTCCCCTTTCCATAACGGTCAATTGAAGACGACAATACCACCTCATCTTTTGTCACTACAGGCAACTCCGCCACCACATCGCATGCCGGAAAATCCACAAACGTAAACACTCCATACTCTCCCTCTTCTCTCGCAAACATCCATTGGTCTGAGTGCCCAACAATCGAACCCATCATCCTACTACTTATCACATTATTCGCAATATCTTTCAATTTATTACCCTCCACATCATACAATTTATACGACGTAACATAACTATCCGAACTTGTTTGATAATTCTTTTCAGTAATAATATAGGCAGGTGCATCACCTCCATTATAATTAACAAACACATCACCCGACATATTCAAACTACCCAAATGTGGAAACGAATACAAATATTCAAGACTCAATTCCACAGGAATCTTAGTCTCATACTTAAGCCCAAATTTATCATCATAATACTTAACAACCAAACTATTCCCCTCATTAACAATCATATCCTGATTCACATCTTCTGGAATTGTGAAATAAGGCTTTTCATATTGTACCAACACATAATTAGCCTTACCCCCATTGTTCACCATCAAAATTGGCGAAGGCTCCTCGCCCGACGACGAAATATATTTATAATCCACCGTAAACGTATGTTTCTTCTCTGCCTTATAATCCGAAAAATAAGTCGCCTTTGTATACACATCATAATGATACAACAAACTATTATCATCGCCCCTCTCTTCTCTTTGAAACACCATTGTGTACGCCTCGCTATACGAATTCACCGACATATTCTCTGCCATATGAAACGTCCCCTCTATATCATACAACCTCGTAGCCTCACCATCTGTCAACGAATATATATAATGCAAATACTTACCCTTATAATCCAACGTATTAGCATACACAAACACCATCACCTCATAATTATTATCCTGATTGAAGAACTTTTTAGTCAAATAAGGCTGCACATTCACCATTCTCACACCAGTCGCACCCTCCACATTCAAACTATCCGCAATCGCACTAACCAACCTATTCTCCCCATCATAAATCTTCACTTCCATATAGGTATAATACCCATTCTCCTCCTCAAACGAAGTAGTATACACCCAGTCCAAACCATCAGGACCATTCAAAAAACCATAGCCCATAGCCGGACCAATCGTTATCGTTTGCAACTCAGCAGACACACCGCCCACCACAGCAAACATTGCCACAACAGCAACAAATAAACGTAGAAATCTTTTCATAGTATATAGTTTTAATTACAATATTTCCTAAACTACAAAGTTACAAAAAACTTTTGAATCTCGCAACCCACCCACCAACCCTTAGACTAAAAAATAATAGTTCCGCAGCACGCCCTATCCGCCCAATCCCCCGACCAAACAACAGTAGAGACGTAGCCCGCTACGTCTCCAAAAAGCAAAACCTCCAATCAGCCGCAAGGCTGACCCCACCAGACAAGCGCAGCGTTCCAGAATCTCTGGAATATCCGCCCCAAAACACCCCAAAGCCCACCATCTTCCCTACTCCCTGCACCCTATTCCCTGCTCCTTATCAACTCCCATACCTCACCCATACTACAACATACAATAAATATACTATAAATATAGGATAAATATATCATAAATATACTATAAACATACCATAACCCTATCCTCTCCCTCCCCTCACCCACCCCAATCACAAAAATCCACACACACCAACACACAACAAAAAAATAGAGGCGCAACACATTGCGCCTCTATTACCACTATATAATTCCTATCAGAAATTATTTCACAAATACTTTATAAGCCACACCATTCACACGGATAATAGCAATATCAGTAAGACCATTGATAACAGTAGTATTAGTATTAGAAACACCACCATATACGCGAAGACCGTTCACTGTATAAACTTCAATCATCACGCCAGCCTCAGTTTCTACATATACCGAACCATTGTTAGCATAAATATTAACAACAAGCTCACCATTTTCAATGTCTACTTTATTTTCAGTTTCACCTACTTTAATAGTTGCACCCTTAACAATCAATGTTTGACCTTGAGCGATAGAGTTCCAGTCGAAACGTGCTTTAGTCACATCGATAGTAGCTGCATCTTCAAATGTAGCTGCTGGAAGATTTTCAGCTTTCACATTGAACAATTCACCAGCGAAGTTGTAATAGTCTTCTGTTAATTTAGGAGATACAGATACGTATGTTGTACCCTCTTCTTCGTATGATTCTACATCAAATGCAGTTTCTGCATCCCAATACATATAAGCATTAGTTGAAGTAGTACCTGTAAGATAATCCATAGATTGTTCTGCATAGTAAGAAGCTGTTGTATCAACAACCAACAATTTACCAGCGTATGCCATACGATTAGCAAGCACATCAAGAAGCGAAGCCTCTACTGCTTCTTCTACGAAGTCACTTGCAACACAAGCACCAACGAAGTCTGCATTAGATTCTGAGATATCCCAACCTTCTGCATCAACACCTGTAACTTTAGACACATAAGTCAACACAGGAGCGCCATAAACTTCACCTGTAGGCAACCATGTTTCATCATCAACTAAACACTTAAAGTCAACAGTAGCCAATAAGCCAGCAGGAAGTTTTTTACCTACTTCAATATTAAGACCTTCAATTGGTTCTGGGAAACCATTAGGATCATCAGCTGGAGCTTGAAGAACGATAACACCTGTACCATCATTGAGATAGTAGTTGTTCATTGGACCCATGTGACCAAGAGCTGTTACTTTATCAACAACTGTTGGTTGTGAGTTGAGACGTGCAAGAAGTGATTGAGCTGAATAATCTGCATAACGAGATTTTTCCCACATACCTTGATCATAGATAGCTTTGATATTAGCGAAATCAATAGCAAAGATATCGTGAGAAATATAGTTGAGTTGTTTATTTTCTTTATAAATACCAACTGTACCTACGATAGAAACTGGAGTCATAGTACCCCAAGCAGCATCAAATTTATATTGGTTGTAGATAGAAGCTTCTTCTTCTTTATCATTAGCCACAGTAGCATTACGATTTGAAGATGTAAATGCAAGAGGTTCAGTAAATCTAACTTCATTAAGAACTACATATTCGCTAAGTTCTGCAGTTGCCAAATCAGCCACTGAAATAGCACGTGGAGCAATAGCTTCACCAGCTTTAGCAGCAGGAAGAGTTGCATCTACCATTTCTGGAAGACCATTGTAATCTTTATATTTACCTTTTACGCCTACCAAGCGGTCGCCATTCACGTAACCTGCATTTTGATAGTCAAAGTCATAAATCAACAATGAACCTGAGTTATCGCGTACATAGATGTTTTCACCATTTTGATAAGTAACAACCACTTCGTTAAGGATTACAACCTCATTTTCTGTATCAGCAGCAGCCAAGAAGCCTGCAATATTTTCAACAAATTTGAAGTCAGCTTCGATATTAGCCAAATCAGAAACATAAAGAGAAGGAAGATCCTCAAGAGCATAACCAATATCAAAATTACCTTTAACTGTTACCTCTTGGTTAGCGAATGCACTAAAGTTAATACCGCTGAGACGAAGTTTATTTTCACCAACTTTGATACAAGCAGAATATTCATAAACGGTTTCACCATCCCACTCATATGAAGTAGTATCAATAACCACAGTACCTGTAATAGCATAGTTTTTAGCTTGATATTCTACAGCTCCAGCACCGAAGAAACCTGTAATATCACTAACTTCTGTATAAGTAATTTCATTACCTGAATTAAGTTTTTTGATGAGAGTACCAAGTTGAACTTCTACAATATTAGGAAGAACCATCTCTCCATCAACCTCAATAGAATCCACATCTGCAGGATAATCAATATCACCAATATGGTAGTCATAACGATACGCATTGATAGAACGACCACGAGCATAACCTTCTTTACCATAAGTAGAAGAAAGATCTTCATATGGATAATAACCACCTTTACAGAAATAAATAGAGTCACCAGCTTGGAAATTAACACCTTCTGCTACTTCCATAGCCCAAACTGTAAGACCTGTGATTGAGCCATCAGCATTTGTTTGTTGCACATTAAGAGCAGTACCACCTTGCGAAGAGAATACACTATTAACAAGAACTGGAGATGTAAAACCAGAAACTGTATATTGTTCACCAGTCACAGGAGCCCATTTAGCCATGTAGTCTTTCAACTCGTGGAACATGAGCACGCGATTAGAACCTGTATTATAGAAATCATAAGATTCTACTGTGAATGCTTGACCTTGTTCTGCACTTGTGTGATATACAATACCTGACAACTTAGCATCTGCAGGAACAACTGCACCTCTAACAGCGATAGTTTTACCATCTGTTGTAGCCATTGTATAAATACCTTCTGATATACGAGTTGTTTTAGCTACTGCAATATCAATAAGCTCACCTTCAAAGTTAGCAATATTATTCACAAGTGAATCAATTGTAATAGTCTCTTTAGAGAAACGACCACGTCCCGATACTTCAAGTGCAGTAGGAACGATACGAGCCATACAATCTGCACTTGATGGATAATATGTACCTTCCACGTTAGTTACTTTTTGACTGAGAGCAATAGAGTCAACTCCATCAAGAAGAATAGCACCTGTACCATCTTGAATAAGAAGACCACGATCTGTCAAATAAGTTGTAGTTGCTGAACCTGTAAATTTAACAGGTTTAGACGCTGTATTATTGCGGATACTAAGAATAGTTGCACCTTCTTCTTGTGAAACAGCATTTTCAATAGCTGATTGGCTGATTGGCATGAAACCATAAGTAGAAGTCATCCAAGAATTATCTGCGATAGCAGTAATGTTGTTTGTTGGATAGAAAGTAAATCCACCAAGATAATCTTCAAAGTTAGCTCTTGAATAAGTAATTTTGTATGCACCTTGAATGAAATCACGGTCTTTACGAGTAGTAGAATAGATCGTTGTATCGCGCTCTACAAAATCAACACCTTCAAAACGAACAAGCTTAGCGTTGTAAGTACCAGCTGTTTTAGCTTCGAGATATTGTTGAATTGTAATCACTTCTGGAACAAGTGCATTGCCTGAATTTTTAACAGTATAAGTAGTCTCTGCACCAGCAATTTTAAGACCGTATGTGCTATATGTACCTTTGAAACCAACGATAGAGTCACCTACAACACCAGCAAATACTCGTGTCGCAACAGTATCAAGTTCAATACGCAAACCACCAGTAGCATCTTGAACATAAAGATAATATTTAGCAACATCTTCCATTGTAGTCCAATTAGTTTCAGAGCTTTGTTGGATATATGTCAAAATAACTGGGCTTGTAAGCTCATAAGTGATACCAGAAGCTGCATTACCAGCAGCTTTCATATCTGCAATCGAGTTGAATTTTACGTTAGAAGGAACAATGTCTGACTCTTGAGTAAGGATAAGTTGAACATTAGCACCAGAGTTCATTACGTCAGTAAATGCTTTAAGACCAACGCGACCAAGCATTGCTTCTGTAATTTGGAATGTAGGAGCAATAACAAGAATTGAGTCACCTTTATCACTGAAGAACCAGTGTTGATTATCAATAAGTTTAAGTTCACCTACGTTAATTGTCATATAACGAGCTTCGTAAGAACCAGCTGAACGTTTACTTGAACCAACAAGGTATGCAAGATCGTAAAGTGAGGTAGCTGCAGGTGTTGCATTGCCTGTACTGATAATTTCAATAGTGTTAGCTTCTCTTGGATTAGTTTCCACATAAGTACCTGTTATGATTTCACCTGCAGTTTGATCAAAGCCAAATGCAGCCAAGAAACCTTTAACGCCTTTGATAGAGTCACCTGCTGCGTATGCTTTACCGTTTTTATCAGTAGCCGATTGTGTGCGAATCGCAGCGTAATAATAAGTACTATAACCTACTTTTTGTGTTACAAACAAAGTAGTTGCGCCACTACGTGGGTTAGAAACTACATGCGTAACAAGCATTGGATCAACAATTGCAGATGAAGTAGTAGATTTATTACCTGCACCTACAGCTGTTTTATATTCATTAATGTCAGAATAACCTGTTGCTACTGATGTAAGAACATACAAGAATTTGTTTGTGCCTGAAGATGTAGCTTTTTCAATAAAATAACCTGTAACGGTACCCATACCAGGAATTGTTACACCATAAGGAGCAGTCAAATATACTTTTTCTCCATTATAAACTACACATTTATAAGAACTATAACCAACAGTTTCTGTTGTAGCAACAAAGTCAGCTACAGTAATAGTTTCATAAGTGAAATCAACCACTACAAACACTTCGCGAGTTGCTTGAAATACATTATAATTTTCGTCATAATACTCGTAAGTCTCAGTAGCTTTATAACCTTTAAGAGTAGTTGCTACTTTAGGAAGCTCGTTGTCACCTGAATAAGAAACACGAACTTTTTCTTCTCCAATCATAACATATTGAACTTCAGTATAGTCTTCTTTACTATATTCTGAAATAATATTAGCATTTTGAATAGTTGTATATTCGATTTCTGCTTCAATTACGTTGAACACAGTACCACGACTTTCACCGTATGGGTGAGGTCCATAGTAACCATAAAGTACTGCTTCGCCAGGAAGGTTACCATTATAATAAAGAGCAAGAGTAGTGTCAGTGCCTGCTGCTATTGCAGGATTGCCACTCTTATCACTAATGATAGCTGTTTTAGCAATTTTCACTGCTTTATACTCATAACCTTTGTAATTGGCAATAAGTTCAGCAGCTGTAGCAGTAACGTATGTAACGCCTACTGAATCGCCAAGAGTGTAAGTGAGGGCTTCATCTTCTGGATTATAAATAACCCCAGGATACTCTATTGTACCAATTGAATCACCCCACCAGTCATATTCTACACCTTCATAATTAGCATAACCATTTACAGAAGTGATTTTTTTACCTGGAACAAGACCTTTTGCTTCCTCTCTTGCCCAATAATAACTTTGACATTTAATAGCACCACTTGCATCTTCAATAATGATACCATCTGTGGTAAAGAAAGTAACAACTGCATTAGGAGAATTAAGAGTCACAGGCACTGATTTTCCTGTAATAGCCTTAACCTCAGCAATCGTTGAATAAGATTCGGCCATTGATATCACCGACACCAATAAAGCCATCATGAAAAGAGAAATCTTTTTCATAAAATGCGTGTTTTTAAGTTAATGAATAATGTTAATAATTACAATTTTGTTCTATATCTTTATTATAGTAGATAAGCTCAGTTCCATTTATTATTCGTATTTGTATAAACACAACCAAACTACACCAATATATATTTTAGTATCCTTTTTTACTATGGCACAATACCCCAAAATAAGACGACAAAGGTAAGACTTTTTTTTCAAATAACAAAATTTTTTACAAAAAAAACAAATAAAAAATAGAGATGCAAGATATTGCACCTCTATTTTTACCTTCAAACTATAAATATTATTTAACCACAACTTTACCTACAGCAGTAGCAGTACGAACTACATAAACACCACTTGGGAGGCTACCATTCATATCTGTTACATTTTGACCTGTGACAGTAAAGATTTGGAATTCACCATCTACTACAATCAAGCCATTTTCAGTATAAAGGTCAGCAAGTGTTACATATTCTACTTTAACACCACTACCTGCAACTACAGATTCGGCATTCAATGGTTGGATTGAAGCAGTTTGACCATTAATGATTGTATAGTCAGCAATACCTGTAAGAGAAGTAATTGCATAAGGAACTGCTATCCTACCCCAATAGTAAGTTGACACTTTAATTGAATCTTCTCCTTGAACTAACCAAGGCCATTTTTCATCTTCTGGATCATCTGTACGTGTAAGACCTTTCACGCGAACCACTTTATTTGCATATTTTGACAAATAGAAGTCGCCCATCATAATTGCGTCTAGAACCAATGCTACGTCTGCATTAAATTCAGCCAATGTAATATCAATAGGTTCAACAACACCTTTTGACACTTTTTCTAACTTGAGGTTGCTAACATACTCATCACCTGACCACATAAACGCAGCCGCGTCTCCAAATGTTGTGAAACCTTCAACTCCCTTGATAGAGTCGCCAGCAACTACATCATAAGGGAATGGAGCTGTATATTCACCCATTTCGTCAGCTTCACCAAGACCTTTGATAGCGATAGCACCTGTTGAGTCTTGTACAAAGATTGTGTAACCAGCAAATTGGTTATGGCTGATGTAAGTCAACAATACTGGGTTACGCAATGCGCTTGACATTGTGTAATCTGTTTGAGCACCAGCAGCAAGCAATTCAGCAATAGTATTATAATAAAGTTTAGACTCTTGAAGTTCTGTTACATAGAAAACAGGAGCACCTTCAGAAGGATCCAAATCAATAACACCAGCCACAAGTTTATCTAAATCTTTACCTACGTATGCAGAAAGGTCAACAGGACCAGCAACCATCAATTTAAGAGAATCTGTTACTAATACCTCATCATACATATTTGTTTCTGGATTTTCAACATAATCCACATAAGAAATTACATAATAGTAACCATAATCATCTTCTGCAATTTTACCACCTTTTGACAAACGGCCCAAAGAAGCATAATATTCAGATACATATTTAAGACCATAAGAAAGGTCAATAGAAGCATAATTAAGTTTATTATTTTCACTTACAACTGTAGCTGTTTCAAGAGCGAAATATGCAGGGCGTTGCATTACATCGTTTTCATCATAAACCGCAGGAGAATAAGAACCCTTAATTTGGATAGCATCACCTGCTTTTGATTGATACATTGACATACGGCCAGCTTGAACCATAAGACCTTGCCAAGAAGATCTGCCCATCATATTTTTAACTTCATATTGAACATAGAAGCTAAACATACTTGCCATTGTAACTACTACAGGCTCTTTAATTTCGTAAGAAGCCATTTTTTGTTCGTCAGTAGCTTCGTTTTCAACGAAATCAACGAGGTCGCCCATATTATTAAATGCATAAATAGCTACAACTGAATCTACTACGAATGTAGGAGTTGCTTCCGACCATTCATCAGCAACGTATGCTGAATTATAAGTACCATAAACATCCATTTTTGCAGGAATTACATTACCTAAATAGTTCAATACAGTTACACTATCTGGCATGAAATATTCAGTATAAGAACCCCAACCTCCACCTATAGTCACTTTCGCAGGTTCCAAACCTTTATACAATACACGTTTACCCTCATTTGCTTTAAGTTCTACCATTGTTGTTACTTCACCTGATTGTACTTTACCTACTGTATAGTTCAATACAATTTCCTTGCTAATACCTGTAGTACCAAATGTTACTACTCCAGCAGGAATTCTAACTACATATTTACCTTCTCTTGCAAATGACTCTTCACCACCAGTATACATAGGATCTACATAAAGACGAAGACCATTTGCTGAAAGTGTATCTGCTTTAAACATAATGTAACCAGCAGGCATCATTGAACTTGTCAATTCATCTTCAATATATACTTGAGGAATATTTGAACCATTTACAAAATCAGGCTCCGCAACTGCAATTGCTGTATATTCAGTAAATTGAAGCACTATTTCACGAATTTCTGACACTATACTATTATTAGCAGGTGTAGCAGTATAAACCGCATCAACCTCAGGAAGAACAACTACATCATTTTCTATTACAAAATTCAAAACATAATCTACTGTATTCTTATTTGCATTGTCATCGTTGAATTTAACCATGCCAGCAGAAAGAACAATACGATATTTTCCAGATGTAATTTTACCTTCATAGCATCCAGCATCTTCATCTACCCAAAGTTTAACCGAAGCACCCGAAGCTATTCTATCAAGAACACCATCACCAGAACAATTTGTTTTCACAAGTGTTGCAGTACCATCTTCTGCCACTTTATAAAAACAAGCAGGATACATACTTGTAGTTGTTGCCTTTTCTACACCTGTAAATGTAATTGTCGCTTCTGTAAATGACTTAAGTGTATCGCCCTCTTCAATATCCCATGTCGCTGTGATAGCAGGAGCTGGTTCTGCTATTACTGTATAAGTTGCACCTTGTGCTGTTTCTGGAGTAGTATTGTATTTTGTAAGATAACCCACAACCTCAATATAATCACCAACTTTACAAATTGTTTCATTTGTTGATTTACCTCTATACAATTCAAATACTTTACCACCATCTTTTGTATCAGCCATCCATACCGAAATATTTTTATAGTTTTCATCGTATGCTGTAGCAATTTCTGTTACGTAACCTTTAACCACATACTGACCACCAACATAATTTACATTATTACCAGAAACAGAAGCAGCATATTCAGCAGCTTTAGCGCAAGTCAAAACTGTAGCTTCTTTAACAGTAACCGCACAAGTAGCTGTAAGTTCTCCTGCCTTAGCAGTAATAGTAGCTGTACCAATAGATTTTGCAGCAACAGAGCCATCAGCTACTGAGACAACGTCATTATTAGACGAAGTCCAAACAACTGTAGTTGTAGCATTAGATGGAGTAAGTGTAGCAGTCAATTGCGCTTCACGATATTGCTCAAGAGCCAAAGTTGTTTGATTAAGAACAATAGCTGTAGCTTCTACTTTTTCACCACCTGCTATATATGTTATTGTGAGAGCATCAAAACGAACTTGACCATCTGTTAAAGAAAATTTATAAGTATTTTTTGTGCCATCAAGAGCAACAACTACTTTATCTGAACTTGCAGATGCAGTACTACCTATTGATTTTTGCAAAGATGTTGCATAAGCTGTACTATTGCAATCAAATTCAATTTTTGAAATTTTATAATCCTCTGCAATTGCAATAGTTACACTTGTACCTTTATAACAACGCATAGGATTATAATACTCTGCCAAATCATTTGCATAACCTGCCTTATCATAAGTAAAAGTAATTCCATTCTCTACCCATACTTGTTGTGATGTTGTACTAACAGTACGCTTTGACGCATTGTCAAATGTTAAAGTTGCAGTCTCGGCCCAAACAGAGAATGAGAAAAAACTCAACGCTAATACTACGAATAGCGATTTTAAAAAAGTAATTTTTTTCATAATTATTAAATATTTAGTTAGTAAAAAATTGATTACCAATTAGCACACAAAGTTACACATTATATCTTACATACACAAACTTTACACTCAAATATTGAATTTCAAATTTAAATTTTTCTCAAAAAAATAAAATTCAAAAGCACAAAAAACAAAAACCTCCATAAAAACCACTTCCAAAACCCTCCTCCTCAATCCCCAACTCTCATAACAACATCTCTCCAATATTACAACATACTATAAACATACTATAAATATAGAATAAATATACTATAAATATAGGATAAACATACTATACAAAAACCTTCACCCTACAAAAAAGAACAATCCACCCCTATCAAAAAACAAAAAAAATAGAGATGCAAAACACCTGCACCTCTACCTTTTCTCTACCAACAGCAAAAAATCTTCTGCCGTAGCACCCAATATATAATCCCCAATTTTCACCCTATCCAGCACTTCTCGCATCGCCTCAATCCGAAACTCAACATCAACAAACGCATCATACAACGATTGCAAATCCTGATGCGTAAAAAAATCACCATTACACTCCATCGCCCTAATCCTCCCATTCTTCACATCCAAGCGCACCTCTATCCCACCCCATGCAAAACGCTGACGATTCTTGAATGTATAAGGTGGATTATTGCCCCACATCCATTCGTCAGAAAGATATTCAGGTTCGATACCACACACCTCAGCGAATTCATCGGCAGAGAGAGCCACTCGCTCAGGAGCAATAGAATTTTCGAGATGACGCATAAGTTGCTCACGCCCAAGATCCATATAGTCGCCTACATTGATAACTCGTTGGCGCACACTCTCTATTCCCTTAGAAATCAACTTCTCATTGTCGGGGGTAATAGTGCGCACGAGTTGCTCTATATCGGTCTTATATAATAATGTGCCGTGCAAGATAGAGCCATTGTCGTTGCGATAATAGGCATTGCCTGAGAATTTTTTGCCTTGAAAAATTAAATCATTGCGTCCCGAGAGTTCAGTTTCGAGTCCAATCTGGGCAAATGCCTCTACCACAGAAGAGAGACAATGACGGAAAACATCGTCGCGCTTGCCTTCACGCTTCACAAATGTGAACATAAAGCAACCTTCGTCGGCAAAGATAGTACCTCCACCAGAATGACGACGATAGATAGGTACACCGATTTTGCGCGCATGCTCAAGATTCACTTCAGCCTCAATAAGTTGGTGTTTGCCACAAACGATAGCCGGATGGATGTCCCAAATAAAGAAAAGGTCGTCGTTACGCCAATTGGGCGAATTGAGAAGATAACGCTCTAACGCTAAATAAAACGATACCGTCTGACGTCCATATTTACTTAAATCAATAGTTTTCATATTAAATCAATAGTTTTCATATCATTTCAATAAGTTGTCGCAACACCGCAAACGTCATCTTTGGTGCTTCTGCAAAAAAATCAAGATATTGCGCTGTATTATCCGTCTCCATACCTGGAGTATCGCTCACAATACGAAGACTCATAAATGGCACATTCTTAACATAACACACCTGTGCAATAGCAGCACTCTCCATATCAACAGCCTTACCATCAGGAAAATTACGTTTAATACCCCGCAAAATAACCAAATCCGAAATAAATTGGTCGCCAGTACAAATCAAACCAAAAACGAGTCGCGAATTAAGATTCAATTGTGCATTGTGCATTATGCATTGTACATTGTTCATTACCTCAAGCAAATGCTCATTAGCAGAAAATTTCAACGGAAAACCTTGCACTTGCCCCCACTCGCCTTCGCCACACCACACATCATGATAACAAGTTTCAGTACCGACAACAATATCCCCTTGATGCATACCTTCGCCAATGCCACCAGCTACACCACTATTAATAATGTAGTCAAGATGCATTTCGGCAATCAACGAAGTGACTTGCATTGCCGCATTCACCTTACCTATACCCGACTTAAGAAGTATAATTTGCTTACCAAAAAGCTCACCCACAAGAGCCTTAGCGCCTCCAATTTCTCGAGACTCAGCATTCTCCAATATATTGCTCACAAGATTAAACTCGCTTTGCATTGCAACTATAATTGCTATTCGTTTCATATATATCCTCAAAAAAGACAGAATAACATAATAACAAAAATTTATGTTTTTATGTTATTTTGTCTTCTTATATTAATTAGTACCCAAGTATTTTCAACATTGATTTATACGATTGTTCTTTTGCAAACAACTTAGTAAACCACTCGCCCTCTTCGTCACGGTCTATTACCACCAATTTAGGTCCTGGTATCAAACAGTGTTGAATACCACCATAACCACCAAGACTCTCTTGATAAGCCCCCATATGAAAAAAACCAACATATTGGTCCTCTCCCTCCTTGATTTTAGGCATAAAGACCGCATTCGAGTGCGCTTCAGCATTATAGAAGTCCTCTGAGTCACAAGTCAAACCTCCAAGGTTGACACGTTCATATTCCGAGTTCCAATTATTTATCGCCAATAGGACAAAACGTTGATTGATACCCCACGTATCTGGCAAAGTTGTCATAAACGACGAGTCAATCATATTCCACTTCTCACGGTCATTTTGTTGCTTTTGGTTAACGATGCTATAAAGCATAGCACCACTTTCTCCAACAGTATAACTACCAAACTCCGTAAAGATATTTGGCTCAGGCACATTATTGTTTTGACAAATTGTTTTCACTTGTGCTACAATCTCTTCGACCATATATTCATAGTCAAACTCAAAGTCCAAGTGCGCTTGAATAGGCATACCACCACCAATATTAAGCGAATCAAGTTCAGGGCAAATCTCTTTCAAATCACAATAAAGATTCACTGCTTTTGCCAACTCATTCCAATAATAAGCCGTATCGCGAATACCTGTATTCACAAAAAAGTGAAGCATTTTAAGTCGCACATTCGGATTATGTTGTATCTTATTTTGATAATAAGGAATGATATCATTATAACGAATACCAAGACGAGACGTATAGAATTCGAACTTAGGTTCCTCTTCCGATGCAATTCGAATACCCACATTCAACTCTTTTACTTCATTCATATCAAACAAATCCAACTCAAATTTATTATCAAGAATTGGAATTACCTTATTAAATCCACGCTTAATCAAGTTTTGAATATTCTCTACATATTGAGGACGTTTGAATCCATTACATAATATATATGTATCAGTTTTCAAATGACCTGACTCATGCAAAGCCTCAAGCATATTGATATCAAAAGCCGAAGAAGTCTCAATATTCACCTTATTTTTAAGCACTTCCTCCATTACAAATGAAAAATGCGACGATTTAGTACAATAACAATAGTTATATGAGGCATTATAATCTACCTTTGCCATAGCTACATTGAACATACGACGAGTCTTCTGTATATTCGCTCCAATCTTAGGTAAATAACATATACGCAAAGGTGTACCATACTGTTTAATAACCTCCATCAAAGGAATACCAAACCATTGAAGTTCACCATCTTCCATAGTAAACTCTTCATTAGGCACTTCGAACGCCTGCTGAATCAAATCGATATACTTATTTTTCATAGCAATGAATTTTATCAATCCAACTCACTCGGATTGTATTTTTTTTTACCAATGTAATCAACTTAGTTTATCCACAAACAAGACAACCTAAATATTTCGACTGCAAAGTTACACAATATTTCACAAATACACAATACCCCAATCCAACAATCTATCATTCTTTTCTAAACAAAATCAAATAGATATAAAAAATAACACTATTTATATATTAAAATACTTTTATACCTATTCTTTACGCCTTATTCTCTATCAACACTCACTCTCATTGTGCATCATTTTTGAATGTTTACTTCGGTGCAGATTGCTCAAAGTTACTTAAAGTAAGTACACACTCTCATTGGGTATTTAGGATAAAAATCATAATCTTTATCACAAAACACCGAATATTTCGCACAAAATCAAATTTAATCATTTTTACTAATTAAATATACATTGATTTTCAAATACATAAATATATACATTCAGAAAAACATCGAATTACACCCAAGCAAACTACCTTAGACCGCCAACGTCTCAATAGGATGTTGTAACTTTGCAAAAAATTTAAAACAGATTAGACATCATCTTCTTAAAGATCAAAATCCACAACCAACAGAACAAACACACAAAAACAAAATAGCACCGATAACCATATCGTTATCAGTGCCATCAAGTACCCCCGTCGAGAATCGAACTCGAATCTACGGTTTAGGAAACCGCTATTCTATCCGTTGAACTACAAGGGCTTTGTTCAATGCACAATGCACAATTCACAATGTAAGATGCTCAATTAGCCATTCGGCATCAAATAATTAATTATAAATTGTGCATTGTGAATTATTTTAGTGTCTGCCTTTTGAGTTTGACTTCATTTGACGTGCTTGTTGCTCACGAAGGGCTTGTTGTTGCGCTTTTTGAGCTTCTTCAAGACGTTGCATGAAACCTGATTTCTTTTGTGGTTTTGTTTTATTTTTCTCGAGTTGCGCAAGCACTTTTTTGTCATCAACAAAAAGACGGAACAAATATGTTTGAAGTATTGTAATCAAAAGCGATACGAAATAGTAGTATGAAAGACCTGACGCATAATTATTAAAGATGAACATAAACATCACTGGCATCATATACATCATAGTTTTCATCATACCTGCACCTGGCTGGTCGCCTGCACCTGTTGTTGCCATATTGATTTTTGTATAGATGATGTTTGTAACTGTCATCAAAAGGCAAAACAAAGAGATGTGGTTACCGAAATATGGTGTGATAAGTGGAATATACATATCCCAAGAGAGGATAGCATCGTAAGATGAGAGGTCGTCTGCCCAAAGGAATGATTGTCCACGAAGCTCAAATGCTGTTGGGAAGAAGCTGAACATAGCGAACAAAATAGGCATTTGGAATAACATAGGAAGACAGCCACTCATAGGACTTACGCCTGCTTTTTGATAAAGAGCCATAGTGGCTTGTTGGCGTTCCATTGCTTTTTCGGCAGGGATGCGAGCATTGATTTCATCGATTTGAGGACGAAGTACACGCATTTTTGCCGACGACATATATGATTTGAATGTAAATGGAAGTATCACCAATTTGATAATGATAGTCAACAAGAAGATGATAAGACCATAACTACCGATATATTTACCGAGGAAATTGAACACAGGAATGATAACACAAGTCGTAATCCAACGGAAAAGCGACCAACCCATAGGGATGATGTGTTGGAGACGGAGTTTATCTTCGCCATCAATGTGCTTATCGTAAGATTTCAACACACGATATTGGTTAGGACCATAATATGTATGAAATTTAGTTGAACGGGCACCATTAGGGTCGAACGCAACGCTTGCTTCCATCGAGTGTTTTTTGATAAACTCAGAACGCTCAGGCATAATTTCAGTTTCAACAGCTGTAGCAGTGAAAGCATCATCGGCAATCATAATAGTGCTAAAGAAGTGGTCTTTGAATGCCACCCAACGCACTTTACCTGCAAGTTTTTCTGAATCATTGCGAAGTTCAGAAAGACGTTCCATATCGTCAGAAACAAACTTATAATTAAGTGTTGCATAACGAGACTCAAATTTGCGACCCTTCTCGTTTTGACGAATGAGCGATTGCCATTGCATATCGAGCGACGATGTATTTGGCGAGAGATATTGAGCCATATTGTGAGCTTTAATCTCCATCGAAGTCATAAAATCGTCATTAGGAATTGTATAGATGAAGTCAATATGAGCATCTGCATCAACAGCAAGACGCATAGTTACGATTTGAGCTTCATCAGTTTTGCTAACTATTGGTTCAAAATAGAGGCTCTTAGTGCTGATAATACGATTGTCGCTTGTGAAGAGAGTAAAACCAAGAGAAGCATCACCATCAGCAAAAAGCATCAAAGGAAGCGAGTCATAACGAGTGTAATTCTTCATTTCGGCAGCACAAACGCGACCACCTTTGTTAGAAAAAGTAAGACGAATTTTCTCATTCTCTACAGCAAATTGCTCTTCTACACCAACGCCTGCAGCCGCAAAATAGCCATAAGTTTTTTCAAGACGAGCTGAATCAAGAGTCATTTCGCCAATAGCAGCAAGAGAATCCGCAACTGCTTGCTCTCGTTCAAGTTCTAACTGAGCAAGATATGCCGCCTCATTAGCAGCAGCAATAGAGTCACGCACATGTTGACGACGCGCCAACTCTTCTTTACTTGGTTGGTTCAACCAACTGAAACCGAATATTACGGCCATTATTAGGACTAAGCCTATGACGGTGTTTTTATCCATTTATTTTTTAAGTTGAAAATTAAAAGTTGTAAGCTAAAAGTCCACCTAACCTTAAGAATATTGCCTTCCGACTTACCACTTTTTATTTGTTACCAATAAAGTGTGCAAAGTTACAAAAATTTATTGAAATGTGCAAATCTGTTTTTCATCCCACCCCCAAAAAACAAAAAAAGTCTGAAAAATATTTAACATATTCTCAGACTTTTTATCATAATTACTAAAATTCGCCAATAAACATTTAACCAATAAAAGATAAAATCTCCATTAGTCTATCAGTCTCACTTAAAATAGGAGACCAAATTAAAAACTGAAGAAAATACATCACAATAACAAAACTTTCCAATAAACGAACCCCAGTCCCATTGTCCCTTCTCACTTCTGCATTATCTTTTATAATTAGAGCTAATATAAACATAAAAAACAATACATTTATAATCCACGCTATCAACTGAACTATAAGAGCCACACTCTCTGTTTCAAACAATGTCGGCAATAACAAGTCTATAGGCAACAACAATATTGGTGTCCACCACATCCATCCACGAACTGCAACAGTTCGTATAGGGCGAAAGAAGCAAAATTTGTTTTTCATGATTTCAAGATTTAATTAAAAAAAGATAAAACATCTACAAGTTTATTAGCTCCACTCATCATAGGAGTCCAAATTAAAAACTGAAAAAAGAATAATACAGTAAGAAAACAATAAACCAAACTAATATTAGTCTCTTTATTTTTGTTCAGTTCTATATTATCTTTTATTATTACCGCTATAGTAAAAAGGAAACACAATATATGTATTGCCCATATAATCAGTTGAACCGTATACTCTACAGATTTAGACTCAAATAATAAAGTAATAAAATTAGCACATAGCAACAAAAATGGCACATAATACATCCATCCCCGAACTGCAATACTTCCCATGAAGAAAAATTTTACGTCTTTCATAATCTATTTTTTTAATTAAGGTTGAATAAAAATAACTTTTTGAATTGACTCTAAACAGTCCATATACTCTCTCCAATATTCCAATCTCTTTTGCGCATATATAACCAAATTATAAGCCAATGTTACTGTATAACTATTTACACCAAAAAGCAAAAAAACTGTAGATGCCAAAAAACCTGATATCAAATCCTCATCTGCTTGCATAACATTTTCCCTATAAGTATGCAAGCAATCATCTTCAGTTTCTTCTTCTTCATTTGCATAATAAGCGTTAAGTGCTGTTACAAAATCAGAAGAATTACTAAACTCTAAAACCGAAAAAGCCCCTACGTCATAAGGTTGATAAATTATAGTATTCGGATTTGTAATATTGAGTTCATAATCGTTTATATAACTTACAGGATTTCTATCTATCAAAAACTTACCTTCATTAGTTTCCATAACCAAATAAACATCAATATATCGATTAAAACTATTAATCGCAGCTGCTGTTATACACAACGACAACTTTTCCTCATTTGTCAAATCAACACCATCAAACATAGACATCAAATCTGCTACAGAAACAGAATACGCTCCCTGAATCTGCTCTAAATATTCCATACACAACTCCGACACCTCACAAGAATCATAATAATTCACAACAAATCCATATTCCTCACAAATAAAATGAAATTCAGAGTTAAAAGTCCCCGCATCTAAACCTCCACCAAAATAATTAAAATAAAGTTCATGCAAAGATTCATAAAGCGCATAATTATTATTTAAAGAATCTAAAGAGCGAGGGCTTTCTTGTACATCAACTACTTCGACAGAAGCTTCTTTTGAGCAAGAAACCAAAACAAAAATCAAGCTCAAACAAAAAAATATTATTTTTTTCATAGTCTAAATAAATTAAAAGAATTATACTCAAGTTCACTAATTCACAATATGATAAGCTCGATACACCTCTGTGTATCAAATAACTAACCCAAGTTATTCTTACCTAATTGTGACAATAAACGATTCATATAAACTTTATTTATAGACTAAACTGCCACAAAGTTACAAAAAAAACAACAATAAAAACAACACATCTTCACAATATTTTCAAAAAAATCAACAACAACCATACCCTCACCAAATCTATAACATACTATAAATATACTATAAACATACTATAAATATAGGATAAACATATGATAAATATACTATAAAGCAACCATCACCCACACCCAAAACACACAAAACAACCATCTTGCCCAAACAAAAAAAAATTCGTAACTTTGCACCCTGAAAATTAAAACATTAAAACACCCTATGAAAACTACATTTTTAAAAACCCTTATGATGCTTGTTCTCACAAGCACAATGTTCATTTTCTCGGCTTGTGACAACACAGAACAACCAGAAGACCAATCAATAAAAGAAACAAAACTCATCGGCTATTGTGGCAACAACATCAACGTCAACATCGCCGCAGGTCAAATGGCACGCATGGGCGGTGGCACAACACTCCCGAAAGCAATGTTTGGCGACTCCAAATACATCGTCGGCGCGCGCGTCTATATCGGCGCCGAAGCCACCGACACAAAAATCTTCAT
This sequence comes from Candidatus Aphodosoma sp., assembly GCA_045658305.1. Lineage (GTDB taxonomy): Bacteria > Bacteroidota > Bacteroidia > Bacteroidales > Paludibacteraceae > Aphodosoma. Next base: position 51,883 of record JAZOUT010000087.1, read on the forward strand.
CTCTAAAGACCTACAAACCAACCTCTACGAACAACCATTCGAAGTCGTTCCTAACGCATGGAATTACGTCAAATTCACTACCCCATTCGAACTTACCGACTCTCTCGCAGGTGTTTACATCGGCTACATCGGCATATCCGACGGAGCTATGCTCGGCATGGAAAGCGGAGAATTCCAACTAAACTCAGGCGGAATGGGCATGGACATCTACTACGATAGCACAGAAGCCGAACAATGGCAATTCTTCACCAAAGTAGGTGGCTATGGCTACAAAGGCAAACTCGGCATCCAAGCCGTAGTCACAGGCGGAGACTATAGCGCAGACATACAAAACGACATCTGCATCGCAAATGTCCGTACCGACAACAAACTACCTATCAACTCATTGAACAACATCAAATTCGACGTATTCAACTACGGCATCAAAACAGTCAACGACCTCACAATCGAATACGAATACAACGGCGAAAAAAATTCTATAACATACAACAAACTCGACCTCTGGAACGGCATGGGCAAAACAATCAACATCACCAATCTCAAAACCCCAGCCACAGAAGGCAAATACACACTCAAAATCACAGCCAAAACAACAAGCGACCAACAACAAGACAACAACACATACTCAACCGAACAAGAAATCTACGCATCTGGCTTCCCTCGCAAAGTCCTCATCGAAAAATTCACAGGCCAAAGCTGTTCTGCTTGCCCTAATGGTGCCGAAATCATAAAAGCCACTCGCGCAGCATTCGAAGGTCGTTCAATCGAAGTCGCTCACCACGAAGGCTTTGGTCCCGATGCTTTCACAATTGACGAAAGTAAAGAATACGCAAACTTCTTCTACTCTCAACCTAAATTCTCGCCTGCTATAATGATTGACCGCAATGTTGCTAACTCAGAGAATCCCGAATCAGTCGTAGGTCGAGTAAACGATAACGCAACTCCACTCTTCACCGAAGACGCCCTCGCCAAAGCACTCGAATCAATCGCACCACTCAACATAAACATCACACACACATATAATGAAACAAACCGCCAACTCGCAGTTACCATAAGTGGAGAAGCAATCCAAGCACTCCCTAATGCGCGTGTTAACGTATGGCTCACACAATCCAACATCAAAGCATTCCAAATAAAAGGTGGCGACGACTACTCTCACAACCACGCCATCCGCGCTACTCTAACAGGCACTTGGGGACAAGAACTCGTCCTCACACCTGACAACAAATACGAAATGACATTCCGCTACCAACTCCCTGAAAAAATCGGTGACTTCGACGTAGTCATCGACGACATGGAAATCGTAGCATTCATCGCCGACTACGACGCTACAAGTAGCTTCAACTGCCGCGTCCACAACGCCGAAGCCATAGCACTCAAAAAATAAATTATTTTTTTAACATAAGTACATAACTATCTCGCATTAAGTACATAAACAAACTTTTATATGTACTTAAAAAAGATTTTATCCACTGAAAAACACAAAATGTAAAATAAAATCAGTGAACCTACTAACAATTTTTTTGTACTTATGTTGAAAATAAAAAAACAAACTATTGCACAATCAAAATATTTATTATAACTTTGCAATCCGAAAGTGCTTCACGGAGTGAAAGCTCTTAAGTAACTAATTATTAACCAATAAACTTTATCTGTATGTACTTAGACGCAGAAAAAAAACAAGAAATTTTTGGTAAATACGGTAAATCAACTACTGACACAGGTTCTCCTGAGTCTCAAATTGCGTTGTTCTCTTTCCGTATCGCTCGTTTGACAGAACACCTTCAATCAAATCGTAAAGATTATAGCACTGAGCGTGCTTTGCGTATGTTGGTAGGTAAACGTCGTCGTATGCTCGACTACTTGAAACAAGTTGACATCGAACGCTACCGTGCTATCATTAAAGAATTGGGCCTCCGCCGCTAATTCTGAAAAGCACACAGAAAAAAAAAAGAAGCCTCTATTACGAGGCTTCTTTTTTTCATAACCATCTAACACGCCATGCAACTTTACAACCTATCTTAACAAACTAATAAAAACCTTAAAAAAATCACTTCAACAAATACCAATGAAAAAAATCCACCTATTAATAACAGCAGCAATTATTTGGGGAATACCTGGCATCTCATTAACCATCAAAGGCATATCGGCATATCTCGCTCAACAAAAATCTGACCTTTGGTGGCTTTTGCTCATTACTCTTTTCGTATTAACCTCATTCTTCTTCATATTCCGAAAGATAGTCAATCGCTACTCCGACAGAATAATAAATCTCCCAGAGCGAAACAACCTACTACAAACATTCCCCTTTCGCGGCTGGTTTCTTCTTATATTCATGATGGGTTTAGGCATATCACTCAAATATATACCAAACATTCCTCTTGCTTTCACCGCTTGCTTCTATTCTGGATTAGGACCAATGTTAATTCTATCAGCAATAAAATTTCTTACATACACAAAAAAATAGAGATGCCAACATTACGCATCTCTATTTTTTATCATAACCATTAAGCGAATAATTCTACATTATGAACCGAAGGTCATGAGCCTTTAGGCGAATAATTGTGAATTGTGAACCGAAGGTCATGAGCCGTTAGGCAAATAATTATGCATTATACATTGTGAACCGAAGGTCATGACCGTTAAGGCGAATAATTGTGAATTGTGCATTGTGCATTATGCATTGTGCATTGTGAATTGTGAATTGTGAATTGTGCATTAACTAATGCGCCTCAAGCCAATTCGACCCCACACCAATATCCACTCGCAATGGCACCGACAATTTCACGGCTCCTTCCATCTCTTCGCGCACCAATGCCTTCACTCTTTCCACCTCATCAAGCGGAACGTTAAAGTTCAATTCGTCGTGCACTTGCAATAGCATCTCTGCCTTCAATCCCTCGCGCTTTAATCTATCGGCTATCTTCACCATTGCTATCTTTATAATATCTGCCGCCGTGCCTTGTATTGGCGCATTCACAGCATTGCGCTCGGCATATCCTCTCACATTTGCGTTCCGTGAATTTATATCTGGCAAATATCTCCTGCGGTGCAACATCGTCTCTACATACCCATCTCTACGCGCATTCTCTATCGTTGTGTCAATATAATCTTTCACACCTGGGAAGCTCATAAAGTATCCATCTATCAACTCCTTAGCCTCAGCACGCGATATACCCAATCTCTCCGACAACCCAAAAATAGAGATACCATATATAATGCCAAAATTCGCAGTCTTAGCCTTCCTACGCATATCGCTCGTCACCTCCTCAATCGGCACTTTATAGATATTTGCTGCCGTTGCCGCGTGAATGTCATGGTCGGCATTGAACGCCGCCAACATATTCTCATCTTGCGACAAATGCGCCATCAATCTTAGCTCTACTTGCGAGTAGTCGGCCGACATAAACACGTGCCCTTCAGATGCTATGAATGCCTTGCGTATCTCTTTGCCTTGCTCATCGCGAATAGGTATATTCTGCAAGTTTGGGTTCGACGACGACAATCGTCCCGTAGCCGTAACGGTTTGGTTAAACGATGTATGCACTCTGCCTGTCCGCCCATTTATCAATTTTGGCAATGCATCTATATAGGTGCTGAGCAACTTCTTCACTCCCCTATATTCCAATATCTCGCCCACCACTGGGTGTTTCGCTCTCAATCCCTCCAATGTCTCCTCGTCCGTAACATATTGTCCACTTTTTGTTTTCTTAGCTTTATCGCTTATTTTCAACACATCAAACAACAATTCTCCCACCTGTTTAGGCGAACTAATATTTAGGTTCGAGCCCGATATTTCACGTATATGACGCTCTATGCGCTGCATTTCGGCTGTCATCACGCCCGACGATTGCGCCAATGCAAAGTCGTCTATTATCACCCCCGTGCGCTCCATCTCTGCCAACACTCTCACGAGTGGCATCTCCACTTCATAAAACAATCTCGCCAAACTTCCATTGTCCCCACTATTGTCCCCCTGTCTTAGGGGGACGAGCGTAGCGGAGGGGGTCAAACCCACAGGGGGCAAACTCACGGGGGTCAAACCCTCGGGGGTCAAACTCAATTGTGGCTCCAACACACCCCTCAATCGCAACGTAATATCAGCATCCTCTGCCGCATAATTGGTTATCTTATCCAACGGCACATCGCGCATCGACCCCTGATTCTTTCCCTTCGCGCCTATCAACTCATCGATATGTATTGTCTTATATTTCAACAATATCTCTGCCAAGTAGTCCATACTATGACGCAACTCTGGTTGCAACAAATAGTGCGCTATCATCGTGTCAAATAGTTGTCCTTTCAACTCAACACCATAATTTGCCAGCACCATCAAGTCGTATTTAATGTTATGCCCCGTCTTCTCAATCGCCTCATTCTCAAATACTGCGCGAAACAAATCTACCGTCTTTTGAGCCTCTGCCCTATCCTCACTCACCGGCACATAATATGCTGTAGGCAATTGTGAGTTCTCCGACAAGTCCGACAGGTCTGACCCGTCCAACAAATCCGAATTGTGCATTGTGCATTGTACATTGTGCATTGCAAAAGAAAATCCCACCAACTCCGCATCCAACACATCCAACGACGTAGTCTCTGTGTCGAACGCAAACATCTTCACCCCCATCAACATCTCCACCAACTCCCTCTGCTTCTCCTCCGTATCCACACACACATAATTCACCTTCTCAACATCAAAACTCGCAAACTTCACCTCCTCATTCTCAATTCTCAATTCTCCATTCTCAATTCTCAATTCCTCATTCCTAATTCCTAACTCCTCATTATCAAAAAGCGACCCCATCCCCGAATTATCCTTCACTCCTAACTCCTCATTCCTAATTCCTAATTTCTTAATGTGGCTCCTAAACTCCAACTCCTCATAGATTTCCACCAACGCCTTCACATCTGGCTCCTCTATCACAAATCGCGCCTCATCAAACTCTACAGGCGCATCGGTCTTTATCGTAGCCAAGAATTTCGAGAACCTAATCTGCTCCACATTTGCCTCCACCTTCGCCCTTAGCGCACCTTTTATTTCATCCGTATGCGACAACATATTGTCTATACCGCCAAATTGTTGCAACAACTTCACCGCTGTCTTCTCTCCCACGCCTGGGCAACCAGGTATGTTGTCCGACGCATCACCCATCAATCCCAACAAATCAATCACTTGCGCAGTCGATTCCAACCCCCATTTCTCCAACACCTCTGCCACGCCGAGCGTATCAAATCCCGACCCGCCAAATCGTGGTTTATAGATTTTAATATTCTCTGTCACCAACTGCCCATAATCCTTATCAGGCGTCATCATCAACACCTCAAAACCCTCCTTCTCAGCCAACCCTGCCAACGTACCAATCACATCATCTGCCTCATAGCCCGGCACCTCAATCACCGGTATTCTATATGCCTCCACTATCTGCTTGATGATAGGCACCGCCTTACGAATATCCTCTGGCGTAGCCTCACGATTTGCCTTATACTCCTCGTATGCCTCATGCCTGAATGTCGGACCCGACGGGTCGAACACCACTGCCAAATGCGAAGGCTTCTCCCGTGTCAACACATCCTCCAGCGTATTCACAAAACCAAATATCGCCGACGTATTCATCCCCTTCGAATTAATCCTCGGCATACGCATAAATGCATAATAAGCCCTATAAATCAACGCATAAGCATCAAGCAAAAACAATCTTTTCATAATTCAAATATTTAATATCTTAATAAAAATCAACAACCATTATTGACCATCGACTATCGACGATTGTCCATCAACATTTCAACCACAAAATTAACAAAAAAAATCCAAACAACCATCACATTCCCACAAAAAATCCACACATAACAAACCAGTGCAACCAGTGCAAGCAGTGCAACCCCCAAAAAACTGAAAATGCACCTTGCACACCTTGCACTACTTGCACTACTTGCACTCCCAATCATGAGCGAAGCGAATAACTCTTAATTAACACAACGCCGCATGGCAATTTTATCGCCAAAGGCACAAAGACCTTCGGTTCTTAATTCTTAATTGTTAATTATTAATTCCCCCCCACTCATAGTGTGTACTACCCCACAGCAACCCTCAAGCAACCTGCAAGCAAGCAAACAGTCAAGGAGAGAACGCAAACACACACTCACAGTATGTGTTTTGCTGAGCGACGCAGACTGTTCACGACCGAAGGGAGTAAACCGTCAAAAAGCGAACGCAAAAATACACAACGAGAGTGTGTATTCCGCAGTGTAGGGACACTCGGTTCGAGTGTCCTCTCAACCGACAGGTTGAAAAAAACATAATCATTTGTCTCTAACGAAACATCGGACGCACGAACCGAGCATCCCTGCTAATAAGATACATCCCTCACGATGTATCTCTTTTTTTAATGAGTAAACAACATTAAACAATCATTTCTATCTTAAACAATCACAAACCGTCAGTGCCCCAGCAAAATATCGTAACTTTGCACCGCATTTCATCACCCAACATAGCACTCCACAACACCCATCATCACATTAATCAAAAAAACATAAAAAAACTTATTGCCAATTACAAAAAAATCACTACCTTTGTACCTTGAAAAATTATACACAAAAAAACTTCATCAAAGTGAGATAAAAAGCTCACTAATAACTAGTAACTAGTAACTAATCACTAAATATTATGGCTTTTACTAACAATGTAATGATTGTTCGCCATGGTCTTTTGGCGAAACTCGTAAAACTTTGGAAAGAAGACAAACTCGTTGAAGAAATCGACGAGCTCCCTATCCAGCTCTCTCCACGTCAATCTAAAGTTCGTGGCCGTTGCTGTATTCACAAAGAACGCGCAGTGTGGAAATACAAAACTTTCCCTCTCCTCGGCTTCGATATGTCTGACGAAGTGAGCGAAAACACTCCACTCTCTCACTATGCTAAAGAAGCTCTTGCTCGCCAAGAACGCACTAAAAAGAACATCATGTGCGTGATGGACGAAGCTTGCTCTTCTTGCGTTCAAACTAACTACGAAATCTCTAACCTCTGCCGTGGTTGCGTTGCTCGTAGTTGTTATATGAACTGCCCTAAAAACGCAATTCACTTCAAATCTAATGGTCAAGCCGAAATCGACCACGATGTTTGTATCTCTTGCGGTATCTGTCACCAAAGCTGTCCTTACCACGCTATCATCTACGTGCCAGTGCCTTGCGAAGAAGCTTGCCCTGTAAAAGCTATCACTAAAGACGAACATGGCGTAGAGCACATCGACGAAAACAAATGTATCTATTGCGGTAAATGCGTCAACGCTTGCCCATTCGGTGCTATCTTCGAAATATCTCAAGTATTCGACATCCTCGAAACTATCAAAAACCCTAACAAAAAAATCGTGGCAATGGTAGCTCCTGCTATCCTTTCACAATTCAACACTACTCTCGAACACCTCTACGGCGCACTCAAAGAAATCGGCTTCGACGACGTTATCGAAGTTGCCCTCGGTGCTGACGAAACTACTCGTCGCGAAAGCCACGAGCTCATCGAGAAACTCGAAGAAGGTCAACCATTCATGACTACTTCATGCTGCCCTTCTTACATCCAACTCGTAAAGAAACACATCCCAGAAATGGAAAAATATGTTTCTACTACTCTCTCTCCAATGCGCTACACTGCCGAAATTGCTAAAGAAAAATATCCTGACTGCAAAACAGTATTCATCGGCCCATGTATCGCTAAACGTAAAGAGGCTGAATATAGCGAAAACGTTGACTTCGTAATGACTTTCGAAGAACTTGGCTCAATCCTCGACGGTATGGAAATCAACCTCGAACAAGTTGCTCCATTCCAAATCGACAAAGAAGCTTACCTCTCTTCTCATGGTTATGGTTCTACAGGCGGTGTAACTAAAGCTGTTGTTGAACACCTCGGTGGTCCAGAAGTTAACGCTCTTCTCCTCAGCAACCTCAACAAGAAAAACATCGGTCTCCTCCGTGCATACGCTAAATCTGGCAAATGCCCTAACCAATTCATCGAAGTTATGGCTTGCGAAAACGGCTGTATCAGCGGTCCTGTGACTCGTATTGACAAAGCTACTGCAGCTAAAGTCTATACAAAAGAATTAGCTAAAATGGCAACTCAACGAGAGCAAAAATAAAATCATACAGATTACATAAACAAAAAAGAGTGTGTTAGTTTTTTAACACACTCTTTTTTTATAAAAAAAACAAAAACTGCTCTACCCACACTCGCCCTATATAACAAAAAGGCTGTAAAAAAATCTTTACAGCCTATATCATAAACATTTACAAATCATCAAAAATCCATACCTTCGTCCATACCTTCGCCACCCATATCCATACCGCCTGATTGTGGACGTTGTTTTTTAGCACGCATATTACCAAAGTTGTAGGTCAATGTCACTGAGAACATTGTGCCTCGTGGCTCGTGAGATGAGTATTGCCAGAAGTTGTCGCCCCATGTAGTACTTGCCCAACGACGTGAGTTCAACAAGTCGCGAACCGAAATTGCAAGATTCAACTTACGGTCTAAGAAGCTTTTACGCACACCTAGGTCAACTACATATTGCGAGTTCATCTTGCCTTGTGCCACTACATCTGCCGAACGATACATACCGGTCAACTGAGCCGACCATCCCATTGGTATCAAGAAGTTTGCCATCAATCGTGCATTCCAAGAGAAACTTTGTTGGAATGGGTAGAGCAAATCCAATTCGCCATCGAGGTTTGTATCGTAGAACACACTATCCATCGCTGCATAATAGCAGTTTACGGTTGTGGTGAGATTCAACCATTTTGTGACTTTATTTTTTGCAACTACTTCAAGACCTGCACTCTGGCGGCGCGACACGTTTTCGAATGTCGAATACATCACGTTATCATCCAAATAACGCACACGTTCGATTGCATTGTCTGAGAAACGATAGTACAATCCTGCCGATATTGCGTGGTCATCCCAAGTTTTAAGGTAGTTCAACTCTACTGCGCTCGAAATCTCTGGGTCCAATAATGGGTTACCGAACGAGATATTTGTCGAGTCGCTCATATCGCGGAACGAGTTGATCTGACGGCCACGAGGACGATTGATACGACGTGTGTAGTTGGCTTGCAACTCGTGATTATTTGGGAATGCATACGACAAAAATGCTGTTGGATACACCTCGAAATAGCCTCGACGAGTTGACGACCACGCCGACTCTTCTTCTACATCGCGCGTACGCACAAACGTATTTGTATATTCGCCACGCAAACCAAGCGACATACTGAATGGACCGAATTTCGCACCATAAGTAGCATACATCGCCGCAATCCACTCTTCATAATTGAAGTCATTGAATTGAATCAAAAGGCTATCTATATACGACGTAGATGAATTCATGTCCAAATCCCAAGCTCTCGATGGCGACAAGCGTTGTTGCCATGAACCATACAATCCAGCTTCGACTTTTTGTGTCTGTCCAATTTTTTGTGTATAATCCAATTTATAACGCGCACTTTGATTCTTTCCATCTTGGCGTTGAACTTGAGTATACTCATGAGTATATTCAGGACTCATTCCCAATTCTCCATTCCAACCATGAACAGCTGATTGGTCATAAATATAATCTCCCGAACGTTTATGACCCGAATATTCGATACTTGTACGCACCTCCGAGCCCATCTTGTCTATTTCATACACATAATCTAACGCCATACTATAGGATGGATTTTTTCCATTCTGACGACTTTTTCTTACATACATTGTTGTATCCATCATAGACCAATCGACCTCAGTATAAAGAATATCATTCGCTGTTCCATTAACTCCACCATGACCCATCAACGAGATGCCGATTGTGCTCTTTTTAGAGATATGGAAATCGGCACCCATACGACCAAACAAGCCTAAAAACTTACGACTACTTGCCGACAAGGTGTTCAAATACGAAAGCGTATCGCCCCATTGTTCACGCACATCTTCATACGAATCCAACGGCAATCGCTCGAACGAATAACGATCTGTGTAGTTCTCCGACTCATGACTCATATAGCGCGCACCAAGATTGACATAAAAATCTACCAAACTACTATTATAATTGAAGTTAGCACCCACGTGTGCACCTGGTGCTGGAGATCCGATATTATACATACCACCTGCCGACACCGAGCCGTAATAGCCTGCTTTACGGTCTTTTTTCAACACGAGGTTGATGATACCAGCTGTACCCTCTGGGTTGAATTTTGCCGATGGATTGGTGATAACCTCCACTGCTTCAATACTTCCCGCAGGCATCTGCTCCAATATCTGAGCGCGGTTCTCTTCGGTCAAACCACTTGGTTTACCGTTAATCCACACCTCCACGCTCGACGAGTTTCTCAACGAAATATTACCCTCATTGTCAACATCTACCGATGGTATACCTTGCAACATCTCCGATGCCGAAGCACCCGATGCCGCCAAGTTTTGGTCTACATTAAACACTTTTTTGTCGATATCAAATCGCATTTGTGACGCCTGACCTACTACTTCCACCTCGCCCAACATCTTGGCATCTTCACGCAACACAAGTCGGCCCAATGCCACTTGGTCACTCAATGATTTCACGCTCACGTCACGTTTAATAGTTTGATAACCAACAAACGTAATATCCAATTCATACTCACCTGCAGGCACATTCAATACCTCGAAATGACCAGTCGCGTCAGATATTGCGCCATACACCGCGCTCTTATCCGACTTCGAGGTCAACATAACATTCACAAAATCCAATGCCGAACCACCAGCATCTACAATTTTACCTTTTACTACGGCCGCCTCCATTGCCATCACAGCAAATACAGCCACCAAAAACAATACAATTCTTTTCATTATAATTATTATAGTCCAAATTATTTATACACTTCCAACTCGATAGACTACAAACCCACCAATAAGTTTAATCCAAAATTAAAAAAATTATAAAAATTCCTAATTCCTCATTGCAATCGCTTCCACTGCCAATCTATACGACTCCAATCCAAACCCCGAAATCACACCCACACAAGCTTTCGACAACAATGACACCCTACGCTCCTCTTCACGAGCATAGATGTTGGTGATATGCACCTCTACCACAGGCGTTGTGATTGCCGCCACTGCATCAGCTATAGCCACCGAAGTATGAGTATAGCCACCAGCATTCAACACCACTCCATCTGCCGAAAATCCCACTTCGTGCAATTTATTGATTATCTCACCCTCTACATTCGACTGATAATACTCTATCTCGCAATCGGCATATTGCGCTTTCAACACCTCTAAATAATCCTCAAATCGCGTAACCCCATACTTTTCTGGTTCACGAACACCCAACAAATTCAAGTTAGGACCATTGATTATCACTATTTTCATAATTCAAAAAAATTTTTGCAAAGTTACAAAAAAAAACACAACTACCCAAAGGCATTCTTTCTACATTTTCAAGATTGCTTTATAGTATGTTTATAGTATATTTATCATATATTTATAGTATGTTATAGTATACTTAAGGTAATACTAAAGAGAATCGAGAATACTCTTATTTTTATTCTCTTTTTTTAAGAGCGGATAGTCCAGATATTCTGGAACGCTTCGCTTGTCTGGAGGAGACACTCTAAAGAATTGATTTTCAAATAAATTACATCTAATTTTAAAACTTATTTGTCATGAAACCAAAGAAATTCATACTGCGTGGGGGAATGCAAATATGATTAATAAATACTCATCTTTGAATTATTAAATAGAAAAGCAAAAAATAATTAGGTTATATTGCCGTAGCTTTTGGAGGTGCGACAATATTGTTTTTATAAAAGTTAAACTCCATAAAAAAAAGAAAAAAGACTTGCATTTAGCACAAAAATTTTGTATCTTTGCAAAATATTATATAAAATTCAACACCTAATAATTTATGAAACACTTGATAATCGCATGCCTCACAATCGCATCAACACTTACTGTCTTTGCTAAAACCGTAGTAACCCCTTTCGATGCTTCCAAAGACTATCTCAACGGTATCACATATTCACTCCCTAAAACAAAAATCGACATTGTAATTACCGCACGCCACACAATCGAAAAACCAGGTCCTTTCTACCAATATGCCGAACGCTACCTCGCCACTAAAGAGATTATCACCATCAACAACGAGACTTGGCAAATCGACAACATCGAAATCAAATCGAATGCCATTGCCGACCCTAATCGCACATTCCAAGTTGCAATCGACAACAAAGGCATCGCCAACAACATAACATACGCCCACGACAACATCATCGCCGGAGTGAATGTTTTGTCGGACTGGTTGAACAAATCGGACAAATCGGACGAATCGGACAAGTCAGACAAAACGATTAAATTCGACTACTCCGTCCTCAACGAAGACGCCCTTGTTGCTACTTCTATTCCTAAAATGGCTGAAATGGTAGCACGCCAAATCTACCACATCCGCGAGAGTCGTACTGCACTTCTCTCTGCCGACCTCGACCAAATACCTGACGGCAAAGCTCTCAAAACTATGCTCGCTCAACTTGATAAAGAAGAAACCGAATTAGTTGCATTCTTCGTTGGAAAATCTACATCTTACACTGTAACAAAAACTTACAGTATCACTCCCGACGACGACCTCAAAGATTACGTCATCGCCCGCATCAGCATATCAGAAGGTCTAACCAGTGCAGGCAACGTCATCGGCGAACCTATCTATCTCAACGTTGAAGGCACTTACATCAACACCCCTCTCACCGACCCTAAAAAAGAAAAAGCCCCTAAAGGCTTCTACTACAACGTGCCAGGCAAAGCCAAAATCACTATCGAAAGTCCCGACTTCACCACACAAACAACTCTAACTATCGCCCAATTCGGCTACACTACATATCTCAATGCCAAATTGACCAACAACAAAACAGCACGCATCACCTTCAACCCCGAACTTGGCACAATCATCAAAATCGAAAAATAATTTTTTGAATTTAAACATAAGTACATACTTAATTCTATAGGACGATTAATGTATTTTGCCACTAAAAATTCCCTACGGCTTAATTTTTTCTAAGTACATATATTCCAAGCTAATCAATCAAATACAAGGCTTGTACTTAAATAGATAATTATCCTCACCAAAACCCTAAAAGTCCAACCTAAGACACACAAACCTATAAACAAAAATATGTACTTCTGTTAAAAACAGAAAATAATGAAAGAAAAAAACGAAAATATAATCATAAAAAACGCCCGAGTTCACAACCTAAAAGGCATTGACCTCGAAATACCTCGTAACAAGTTCATTGTCATCACAGGACTCTCTGGCTCAGGCAAATCTTCACTCGCCTTCGACACCATCTATGCCGAAGGCCAACGCCGTTATGTCGAATCTCTTTCGAGCTACGTGCGCCAATTCCTCGGTCGTATGAACAAACCTGAGGTCGATATGATTAAAGGCATACCACCAGCTATCGCTATTGAGCAAAAAGTAATCAACAACAACCCTCGCTCGACAGTTGGCACTACAACCGAAATATACGAATACCTCAAACTACTCTTTGCTCGCATCGGACACACTTTTTCACCTAAATCAGGCAAAGAGGTCAAACGCCACACCGTAGATGATGTAATCCAACACATCACTACCCTTCCCGAAGGCACAACAGCCGTACTACTCGTACCTATTTTAGACACAAAACAAGAAACCAAAGACGCACGAAAAAAAGCACAAGAGGCCCAACTCTCTACTCTCTACTCTCTACTCTCTACTTTAAATACACAAGGCTTCAGTCGCTTGATGCTGAACGGAGAATTCATCCGCATATCCGACATACTATCAAATACAGAAAATTCTCAACTCTCAATTCTCAATTCTCAATTATACCTCGTTATCGACCGCGTAACAGTCAACCGCTCAAACGAACTCCGCAACCGTCTCTACGACTCGGTCGAAACTGCTTTCTTCGAAGGTAAAGACTACTGCACCATTGCCCACAAAGAGGAAGACGAATGGCAATACAACGAATTCTCTAAAGCTTTCGAGGCTGACGGCATCACATTCGAACTACCTTCAGAACGAATGTTCTCGTTCAACAATCCGCTCGGCGCATGCCCTACCTGCGAAGGCTTTGGCAAAATTCTCGGTATAGACCCCGACCTCGTCATCCCTGACCAATCGCTAAGCATCTACCAAGATGCTGTAATGCCTTGGCGTGGTGCCGTCATGGGACAAGGCAAACGCGACCTTATCCTACATGCCGAAAAATTCAAATTTCCTATCCATAAACCCTACTTCCAACTCTCCGACGCACAAAAACAACTCTTATGGACAGGTAACCAATACTTCATGGGACTCAATGACCTATTCAAAGAGATTGAATCACAACAATATAAAATCCAATACCGCGTAATGCTCTCTCGCTATCGTGGCAAAACTCTTTGCCCCGACTGCCATGGCACTCGCTTACGCAAAGAGGCTAATTACGTCAAAATCAATGGTAAATCCATCAGCCAATTGGTAGATTTGCCTATCAACGAATTATATAAATTCATTACTGCGCTCCAACTTCCTGAGCATGAAGCCGAAGTGGCTAAACGCTTAATCCGCGAAATCACCACTCGCCTCGAATTCCTCATGGACGTGGGTCTCGAATATCTCACTCTCAACCGCCAAAGCAACACTCTCTCTGGTGGCGAAAGTCAGCGCATCAACCTTGCCACATCGCTCGGCTCTGCTCTCGTAGGCTCACTTTATATATTAGACGAACCAAGTATTGGCCTGCACCCTCGCGACACCGAACGCCTTATCAAAGTACTCCGCCAACTACAGCAACTTGGCAACACCGTCATCGTAGTCGAACACGACGAGGAAATCATGCGTGCTGCCGGCTACATCATCGTCATCGGTCCCGAAGCAGGTCGCCACGGTGGTGAAGTAGTCTTAACAATGCACAATGCACAATGCATAATGCAAAATAAATCTAACATAAAAATAGACAATTCACAAAACTGCCCCAACTGCAATTCTAATAATTGTGAATTGTGCATTGTAAATTGTGCATTAAAAAAATCATTCACACTAAAATACCTCACCGGCGAGCTCGAAATCCCAACTCCAACATCGCGCCGTCGCTCATCTAACTACATCGAAATCAAAGGAGCTACACAGAACAACCTTAAAGGTATTGATGTCAAATTCCCACTCGGCATAATGACTGCCGTAACTGGTGTTTCGGGTTCAGGCAAAAGTAGCCTCGTGCGCGACGTGCTCTACAATGCCCTTCGCCGTGCCCTCGACCAACAGATTGACGAAAAAGTCCACTACGGCTCACTCACAGGTAGCATACACCTTATCAAAGGTGTCGAAATCGTCGACCAAAACCCTATCGGCAAATCAAGTCGCTCAAACCCCGTAACCTACCTAAAAGCTTACGACGACATCCGAAAACTATTTGCCGACCAACAGCTCTCAAAACAAATGGGCTTCACGCCTGCACACTTTTCATTCAACGTCGATGGCGGTCGTTGCCCTGTATGTCAAGGCGAAGGTACGGTAACAGTTCCTATGCAATTCATGGCTGACCTCGTGCTTCCGTGTGAGGCTTGCAACGGCAAACGCTTCAAAAACGATATCCTCGACGTCAAATTTCATGGCGCAAATATCCACGACGTACTCGAAATGACAGTCAACCAAGCCATCGAATTCTTCGAAGCTCACCCCGACAGTACTACTAAAAAAATAATAAAACGACTCAAACCACTCCAAGATGTAGGTATTGGCTACGTCCGCCTCGGTCAAAGTTCAAGCACTCTATCTGGTGGCGAAAGCCAACGTGTCAAACTCGCCTACTATCTATCGCAAGAGTCGCAAGAACATACTTTCTTCATTTTCGACGAACCTACTACAGGTCTTCATACACACGACATACGCAAACTTATGACTGCATTCAATGCTCTCATCAAGCGCGGACACACTGTTCTCATCATCGAACACAACCTCAATGTCATAAAATGTGCCGACCATATCATCGACATCGGTCCCGAAGGTGGTGCCCGCGGAGGCAACGTAGTTGTGTGTGGAACACCCGAAAAAGTAGCAAAATGCGAAAAATCTCATACAGGCAAAGCCTTAAAAACACTTTTAAACATTAATTAAACGGCATAAAAACTGCTTTTCAACATCTTTTTCTATAAAAATCACAGCGAAAATAATTCTGCAAATCAAAGACTTAAATACAAAAACAACTTTTTATTAAACTTTTTTACAGAAATATTTTGTCAATCCAAAAAAAAGCAGTAACTTTGCCGAGCAATTGAGGGTAACACCTCAGATACTAAAAAAGCATTCTTCCTTAGCTCAGTTGGTTAGAGCATCTGACTGTTAATCAGAGGGTCCTTGGTTCAAGTCCAAGAGGGAGAGCAATAGTTTAAAAGTACATTCTTCCTTAGCTCAGTCGGTTAGAGCATCTGACTGTTAATC
>JAZOUT010000088.1:0-13421 GCA_045658305.1 Candidatus Aphodosoma sp.
ATAATATATTTATAATATATTTATAATATATTTATAATATATTTATAATATATTTATAATATATTTATAGTATATTTATAGTATATTTATCATATATTTATAGTATGTTATAGTATGGGGTCTTCTTCAGTTCTTCTTCAAGTTAGTTGAAAGCTATATTTTGCAACCTCTTTTACGAAGCCTTGAATCGGATATTCCAGAACGCTTCGCTTGTTCGGAAGATTCCGTCTTACGACTGATGAGGGAGACGTATCGGACTACGTCTCTACTGTTTTCTCGGTCTGACGAGCGAACGGACACACAAATGTCACTCACTTTCTTAAGAATAACACCCTTTATAGATGGTGAAATGCAGATAAAAAAAGACGATGTGTCATAATGCCCAAATTGCTGCGTTGTTCTCAATATTAAGCTTCAGTCATGTACTTCAGTACACTCCTTTCTGCTTAAATTTCAACGCCTTGCACTTTAGGCATTCTTTAGATTCTTGCTTCGCTCGTCAAAACAAGTAAAACTTCTTTTGCTTTCGCTTATCGCAAGAATTCTGACACATCTAAAAGAGGCTGAGCCAAAAATTTCATTTTGACACAGCCTCACCATTTTAAGTCACTTTTGGATTATTCCACTTTCATTATATACATAGGCTCATAATCAGGCAATAGTTGCGAATGCAAAGCCCAAATTAAGTCTTTTAACACCAAATCTGGTCGAGCTACGGCACTCTCCCAGAAGTCGTTGGCTCCGTCGGGGAGGGTGCGACGATAGAAGGCATATACCCTACCCTCGCGGGCTGAACGGAAAAGGTTGTGGCGCGAATCCATCTGATGAAGGGCGTCGAGTGTAGTAGTTGGGGCATTGAGCCAAACGTCGGCATCGTGGAAGTGGTTGAGCACAGTTTCGAAATTGAGAGCGAGCGATGCAGAGGTGGATGTTTCGTCCTTATAGAAATAGTCGGCACCAGCATCGGCAAAGAGGCGTGCCATATAGGATGCGCCAGAGGGCATGTACCATGTGCCTTTGAAATTGCCACCAGCCATGATAGTAGGGTGCAGTTCGACGGATTGAGCTATGGCTTTTGCAGATAGATAATTGTGCTCGATTTGAGCAAAAAGTGAGTCGGCAAGTTGCTCTTTATTGTAAAATACCGCCACGAATTTAAGCCACTCGGCGCGTGCGAGAAGTGATTGTTCAGTCCACTCGTTGTTGAAAACGAGATTGACTCCACTATGCTGCAAACGTTTGGCTTGTTCGTCTTGTTGATTGTAGGACGCAGCGAAATAGACGTCGGGACGCAGATGCATGAGTTGCTCAAGATTGACGTTGTGTGCATCACCGAGAGATTGAATTTGACCTGCGGCATATCGAGAACGGAGAGTGTCGTTGTAGATGAGATGTGGGGTGCAAACGCCTTTGACAGTGGAGAGTTCGCCTAAAAGGTTGAGAAACTCAACATGGGTGGAGCTTGAAATAGCAATATTATCGATTGGAATGAGGATTTTTATGCCATCGGATGGTGTTTGGATGGTGTCGTTGTTGACTAAGTAGTAAGTTTGTTGGATTTCGCCTTCATTCCATGGATTGTAGACTACGACCATTTTGTAGTTATCTTCGTAGAAAATATCGAAGCCTTTGGCATAATATACAGGTAATCGCTCATTCTCACTTACTACAAAAGATGCGGTTTTAGAGGTTTTGCCAACACAAGAGGCGAAGATAAGGATTGTTAGAATATAGTGTAAATACTTCATAATAGGAAAATTTTGTGCAAAGGTATAAAAAAATAGATAATACACAATGCACAATGGACAATTTTTTGTAACTTTGCACTTATGAAACGATACATATATATAATTACGATACTTTGCGTTTCTCTCTTTGCATGCAAACGAGAGAAACGCCATGCCGACCTAACTGGCATTGATTTCGATATCAAAATCGAACGTTTCGACAAAGCTTTTTGGTCGCTCGACACTACACAAATGGCGCAAGAATTTGCCCAATTAACCTCTCAATATCCTGACATTACACCTATTTACACCGAAAACGTCGTACGATTTGGACATCCCGATTCTGCTATTACACACAACACCTACAAACTATTTCGTGCCAACAAAGAGGTGGGGGAATTATACGAAAATGCGTTGAACATATACACCGATATGACTGATATTGAGAACGATTTAACCACAGCATTCCGCCGCACAAAATATTTCTTGCCACACTTACCTACACCTCGAGTCTATTGCCACGTGTCAGGACTAAATCAAAGTCTCATCGTTGGCGAAGAGTTTATTTCACTCAGCATCGACAACTATTTAGGCTCCAACTTCCCTCTTTACGAAAAAATCGGTATATACAAATACCAACGCCCAAATATGCGCCGAGAAAAAGTAGCGCCAGACTATATAACAGCTTGGATATCATCTGAAATATCAAGCAGTCTTGCCGACAATCTACTCTCAGACATGATTCGCCACGGCAAAATACTATATACCGTATCAGTATTGATGCCCGACACAAAAGAACGGGTAATAATGGGCTACTCCGAAGAACAATGGGATTGGGTCAAAAAAAATGAAGCGAACATGTGGAACACACTCATCGCCTCAAAAGACCTATACACAACAAGTATGATGATAAAAAATCAATACGTTGGAGAAGGTCCATTCACTAAACCATTCACACAAGAATCTCCAGGTCGCGCAGGAGCATGGCTCGGTTGGCAAATAGTTGAAAGTTATATGCACAACAACCCTCAAATATCCATTCAACAACTACTCCAACAACCTGATGCCCAAACAATACTAAACAACTCAAACTATCGTCCATAGAAATGCCAAACAATAATCCATTAGAATTATTGAATGCTTATATAAAAGAGCATAAACTAAGACACACTTACGAACGTGAGCGTGTGTTGAAGTACATTCTAACCATTGATGGGCATTTCACCGTGCAATCGGTCCACGAACAAATGAATACCGAACAGCCTATTGCACGTGGTTCGATATATAACATTTTGGAACTATTCGAAAAAATAGGAATAATAGTGCGCCACCCTTTCCCTGGCAACGAGGCGCAATACGAAACTACCGCACGAGCCAACACCCATCACCACCGCATTTGCATATCATGTGGCGCAATAAAAGAATTTTCGGACCAGAAATTCAATAAAGCAATCAAAAATAGGACTTTTGCTTCGTTCGAAAAACGTTTCCACTCAATATACCTATATGGTTTGTGCAAAAAATGCCAACCAAAGACTAAAAAGACAAAAAAATAAGACAAGCATCTTACTACAATACAAACCATCATTTCTAAAATCAAGCATGAAACAATTTGACCACTATACTTCGACCGACAAAATGCGAGACCTAATTCAGCACAACAATGCGCTGATAATGGTGCTTGCCCGATTTGACATACCTCTCGGCTTTGGCGAAAAAACTGTGGACGAAATATGCCAATCTCACAACATCGACACAAATACGTTTCTCGAAGTAGCCAATTTTGTATCAAACAATAGTTTCGATTACACCAACATCTCGGTCAAATCGCTCATCAACTATCTCAAAAAAGCCCACGACTACTACCTCGAATTCAGTCTACCTGCCATACGTCGCAAACTAATTGAGGCCATCGACCTCGCCCACTCCAACGAAATAAGTATACTAATCATTCGCCTCTACGACGAATATGTCAACGAAGTAAAACGACACATGGGCTACGAAAACAATGTCGTGTTTCGTTATGTTGACAATCTACTACAAAAATATCTAAATCGCAACTACACTATATCAACCTTCGCTGGCAAGCACTCGCCCATAGGCGACCGACTAACACAACTTAAAGACGCAATCATCTGCTACTTTCCAGAAAAGAACAACTATCTGCTCAACGATGTACTACTCGACATTATGATTTGCGAACAGGACCTTGCCTCGCACTGCAAAATCGAAGACCAACTATTCGTGCCTGCTGTAGAGTTAGAAGAGATAAAACTAAAAAATTCAGGCAAAGCCCAATACTCCGACGACAAAAACAAAGACTTGTCGTACAAAGAAAAATCCGACTCACTCAGTCAACGCGAAAAAGACATTATTGCTTGCGTAGCCAAAGGCATGAGCAACAAAGAGATTGCCGATGCACTATTCCTTTCGGTTCACACCGTAACTACCCACCGCCGCAATATCGCTGCCAAACTACAAATTCACTCGCCATCAGGCATCACAATCTACGCCATTGTCAATCACCTGATACGCATAGAAGATATAAAATAAAAAAAAGATAGGGACCACTCAATCAAGTGTCCCTATCTTTTTTTTTATTTACGAACATAAAGTCGCCGTATCCACAAATAATAGCCCGTGAGAGGCAAACTTGCCCCAAACAAAGCAGCCAAAAAGGCAATCACTCGTGTTGCAA
This sequence comes from Candidatus Aphodosoma sp., assembly GCA_045658305.1. GTDB lineage: Bacteria > Bacteroidota > Bacteroidia > Bacteroidales > Paludibacteraceae > Aphodosoma. The sequence continues at coordinate 4,426 of JAZOUT010000088.1, forward strand.
TACCTCCAAAACTCCCCACGTGCACCGAATATATCCAGCCTCGCAACTTATTAGCCCTACTGCTATCGACATACAACTGCTCTGACACTATCTCGCCTGTCTGCTCACTGAACTTATACTTATCGCTTGCTCTCTGATTGCCACAACCATCTACCGCCACACTCACCTCGCCTTTCGACACTGTTATTTTACTCGCCTCAGGTCGCAACATCTTTACATTATCAAAGGCAGACTGCCACGAAGCAAATCTATCTGCTTTATTCCTACCTCCTCGTTTATTGTGCGTATCATTCTGGGCAACTGGCTTTTGTGTTTCAACACCAAACACATTATAAAAAGCCGTACGATACCAAGGGAACGACCAAGTCAGCCCTGTCAGCGCCATAGCCAACAACACAACCAAAGCATAAAATCCTCCCGCTACATGCAAATCATACCAAAACCTACGCCAACCTTTATCTAGCTTGACTGTCAATCTATTACGTAACATCTTCTTGCTTCGAGGAAACCACACTACCAATCCCGTCATCAATATCACAACAAACGCCAATGTGCTTATACCTACAATAGTTTTACCCACAAAAACTCCCGCATTAGGTGTTGGATCCATCAACCATCGATGAAGACGAAACATTGTGGCAAAAAAAGGCAATCGCTTGTAACTCCCCTTCACCTCACCCGTATATTGATCGACATATACCGACGCGTGTTTAGGTTTCGAGAGTTTCACTTGATAAGCCTTTTCAGCACTATCAGACACAGTTATACCCGTCACTTCTACCCCCTCATCAAGCGTACTCGACACTATCTCTGCCAATTGTTCGAGTGGCAACGCCTTTTCGCCCACTTGCTCTACGGTATATAATTTTCTATAAATCGCTGCGGTTATCTCCTTTTCGAACACCAACATAGCCCCCGAAAAACAGGTGATAAATATCACCAACCCAAACGGCACCGACAACCACAAATGTAATTTCTTCATCAAAGTCATAGATTAAATTTTTTTAATTATGTTCTTATGTCTTCAAAATAATATTATTCTATCTTTTTCAATTTACCAACCCCATTTACTTGTGTTGCCTCTATCGTAACACCTTTTAAGGCTTTAGCCGATTTTGCATCTACTACATAAATCGCAGGATACGAATCTGTTGTCGTCACAGCAATATAAGCCTTTCCGTTTTCGCAATATGGTGCATTACCAAATCCCGAAATATTTTCAGGTAAACCCTCTACTTCGGTCAACTCGCCTGTCTCAGCTTTAAATATAGCCAATTGATTAGCAGTAAATGTCTTATCAACTGTCAGAGGCGAATCATACATCAACAACAAGAAATAATCTTCTGTCATATGCCAACTGCGCAAGAAAGCACGACCATTTGACTTCTCCTCAATATTCACATAATAAGTTGGGTCAAACTCCTCTTCGCCTGCCTTGATACGAACTACTCCTGCTGGCAGCGTTGTTTGCTGACGAGGGTCCGACATTGTTTTTGCATAACTTGGCGAGAATACATATACATCGCCATTATCAGCTGCCCAAATCATTTGATAATATTGCGATTTATTGCGTCCGCAAGCATAACTAATCTTGTCTGTACGAATAAGTTTTTTCGACGTCATACTTGCGTCATCGAATATCGCCACCCAACATTCGTTAGGATATTGTGTCCATTGCAATTCATCTTTTTGATATGCTCCCGAACCTGAACCTCCAGCTTCGGTTTTCACTAAATCTTCGTTACCTTCGACAATCCACTTACCTCCACCATCTTTCACTCCATATTGGCTCAATCCCATTGGCACTGCTGCCGACAACAATTTGCCATCGCGCTCCAATATACCGGCCAATGTCACATACTCGCCATTACCAAGAAAATTCTCCGACAAATAAACTTTGTCGGTTGGATTTGCCGTAAATGTTTCTGCCTCAACATCGATATACGACACCAAAAACATTTTTGGCAAATAGCCATTCTCGTCAGCCCACTCTGTAGGTCCGTTGCCTGTAGATGTAGCCATAACATACTTGTCGTAAACACCAAATGTAGTAAATCTCTTAACTGCATATTCGCCCGAACGAGCCTCCAATTCACCCTCTGCGTTGCGAATAAACGAACGTGTTGTGGCTGCATTCCCTTGATTATAAGTCAATCCATAAAGATACTTATCCTTATAGAACACCCATTGCGTCGCACCATCGTTGACCAAACCATTGCCCATCACCGACACATTGCCCGAATCGAGCGACGACGACGAAATCAACACATTGGTTGTTGAATTCGACGCGGTTACCGACGATGCGATTACATACTCTGCACCACCTAAATCTTTCATAGGTGGTTCTACTTGCGATTCACATGCTGTGAAAACTACAGCCATCACACTTGCCGATAGCAAGCCTTTAAATAAATTCTTTTTCATAGCTTATTTTTTTTATTATTATTTTACTTTCTTTACTTAAAACATATTCTGAATTTCCCATAAAAAGCACGTCCTGCCTTCTGCAAACTAAAATTATCATATAGCTTTTCATCCGTAAAGTTTCTACATTCAACCGACACATTATATCTACCCTTAGCAAAACTATATGCTACTGCCAAATTGTGCGAAAACTGACTCGGCACCATATATTCGCCTTTATTTGAACCAATTACCGACGAATAGAACGAAAACTCATGCAGATATTGATTATCATAACTTATTGTCAACACATTACCCTTACCGAACAAATCATGCCATGTAAAAGTCACGTCGCCATCGGCAAACAGATATGGCAAATTTGGCATCCTCTGACGATAACCAATATTTGGCATCGTTGTGCCAATCATAGTTTTCATATTATCGCGCACATCCATCTGCGAGAAATTAGCCCCTATGCTCATCCAACGACCAAACCCATAACGCACCGAAAGATTATAGCCTAATGTTTCCACTTTGCCATAGTTGATATATGTTGCCGCCACTTTACCGCCACTCAAATCGGCTATATTGCGCTGAATATAATCCTTCGTATTACGATACACAAAACCTGCTTCGGCATATAGCTGATGCTCTCCTATCTTCTTGTTATACGCAATGTTAAAATTCATATTATCGCTATTTTCAGGTTTTATGCCTATATCGCCCATCTCAAGGTCTTCATCGCCAAACATCTCTTCTATCGTTGGCAAACGATATGCTTTTTCATACGAAGCCTTCAATTGCAACTCTTCTATAACGAAATATGTGCCTGCCACTCCATAGCCTAACGACGAGGTCTGACGCACCGTACGCACAAATTCGGTCTGATTTGCATCTGTTGCCATTGGACCTGCCACATACTGATGATAATACTTTCCGAATGCCAACACATTCCACACCTTCGACAGCATCAACCTATACGCCAACCCGGTGATATTCTTTACTGTCTGTTTTCCAATAGCATAAGTCTGCGCCTCTGTTGCCAATAGCGACGTATTCTCTCTATCAAACGCATTCATCACATGGTTCAGCGTGAATTTATGCGCATCACCTAATCTGTAATCTACCGACAACGTAGTACTCCAATTGTCACTTTTCATTCTGGTATGTTGCAACGATTGCTCTCCTGGCGAATTAAGCTGTTTTGTCTCGCCCAACCAATTGTATTTCACCCCCGAAGTATCTATGTTTGTAGATATATTATTGTTGTAATTGGCAGTAAACACCACATCCAATCCCTTAACAATCAAGTCGCGCTTACGATATTCCAACGATGGCATCAACGAATAGCCCCTACGATGTTTATCGCCATACACCACATCCTGACGCACTCCGGTTTGAATATCTTTATACATATTGGAAAAAGTAAAACCAAACATCAATCTATCTGCCCACGATTTTTCCACCAACCCAATTTTTGCCACCACGGCTTCGTTGTGATAAGTATCATTGAAGCGTTGCACCCTCTCTTTCTTGGTTTTATCTATCCTCCCTGTCTCAAAATCCTCTACTGCGGCATCAATCCAATAGTTGTTATCGGAATAATTCTGAAAAGCATTCACCTCATACGAAAATCCATTTTTCAAAGTCTGCCCAACATTCACATACGATTTATGCGTATTAAACGACCCATACGAATATGCTGCATCAAGAAACCAATTCCGACGCTTGAGTACACTTTTTTTAGTCACAATATTTATCACTCCCCCTATTGCGTCTGCCCCAAAAGTAACAGGCACTACGCCCTTATACACCTCTATACGTTCTGCAAAATTCACAGGTATATTATTCAGTCCAAACGACCCTCCTACCCCCTCTTGAGGCACTCCATCGATAAACACCTTCACGTGCTTACCACTAAATCCATCCAACATTACATTCATATCCGACCCTACACCACCCGACTCACGCAATTTCAATCCAGGTGTTTTTGCCAATGCATCTCCAAGCGTTTTAGTGCTATTTTGCAAATCACGAGTATCTACTGCCAAAGCCGTAAATGCCGAATTTCTCACCCTACTCACTCCCGACGAAACTACCTCCACCTCTTCCAATTCTGTTACAGCCGTCTTCATCTGAATGTCAACACGTGTAATTTCGCCAGCAACCACCACTACCTTACGCTCTACGTTTTCATAACCCACTGCCGACACCACAAGCAAATACTCACCTTTAGGTACTCTCATTTCAAAAACGCCCTTTTCGTCAGTCATACAACCATAATTAGTTCCCTTCAAATAGACAGTTGCAAAATCAACCACACCACCCGACTCTCGCACCTCTCCAACAACAAAACCATCTTGTGCCATCACGCTAAATGCCAGAAAACAAGACAAAAACAAAATAAATAAACGTATTTTCATATTCAATTTTAATAAAAATAAACTCCGTCACCATTGACACTGCAAAATTACAACACCCCCACTCCGCCCGCAATACTCAAAAATAGGTATTTTTACAAATCCCACTTGCTAAACAACAAAAATCCCTAACCTCTCCATAACTACAACATACTATAAACATACTATAAATATAGGATAAATATACTATAAATATAGGATAAATATAGTATAAATATATCTGCAAACACCCTCACATTATCCTCTACAACTCCAAAAACAACCCATCACAACCACTCACATCACACTACAAAACACAAAAAAAGCTGTGTCATTTCATTCTGACACAGCCTTTTATTTTTTATTTTATAAATCTAATCGTTCTTATTCTTTCGCTTAGTATAAGTAAAATACCGAGCAGCACGGTGAGGAACACCAACTTCAGTTTCAGCAAGTGCCGAAATACCCTCAAGTTGCATCATGCGCTTTTGGAAGTTGCGCACATCACTCTTTTTCTGATAAATCGTATCGTGAAGATTACGCAACTGAGTCATTGTAAACTTTTTCGGCAAAAGTTCAAACATAAGATATGGCTCATATTTAAGTTTCAAGCGAATACTTTCCAATGCAGCAGAAATAATATCTTTATGGTCAAAAGCAAGGTGCTCATGACGATAGTCCTCTATATTAAGCCAAACTATCTGCCCTTTTTGACTCGAAGCTTGCTGCTTTACTCGATTATTTATTTTGATAAGTGCAACATAACCCACCGTAACCAAACGACTAATATGCAATCGTTTTACCTTCTCCATCCATGGCTCATCGGCATAACTACTACGATTAGGACTACCAAATGCCTTAAACTGATGCAAATAAATATTCGACAAACCAGTATATTCTTCTAAAATACGATATGCCGCACTATCAAGGTCCTCATTCGGCAAAATGATACTACCTGGCAATTTTCGATTATTAAAACCTTCCAACTCCTCGACAGGTACTTCATCATTACGTTGAACTAACAACACTTTAAGTCTTGATCCGTCGAAACCAAATACTACGCAATCAACCGATATTTCGGGCTTATATGTCTCTATTTTACTCATAAATATTCAATTTGAGCGCAAAGGTAACATTTATTTTATAAACAACAAAATTATTAACAATTTTTTAATCAAAAAAAATAAGATATTTTTTTTACATAAAAGCACATTAAACAAAAAAAATATATTATCTTTGTGGTTGAATTAGTCTGTACAAGCAAAATCTGACATGAAACAAAAAATAGAACGTTATTTATCTAAATATCAATACAAATCACTCAACATAAAAGCAGCTTTTTTCGACATGGATGGCGTGCTATTCAACTCAATGCCATACCATGCAGAGGCGTGGAAACGCACAATAAATGCTCACGGAATACCTTTTGAACTGCACGACGCATACGTTTGCGAGGGCAGAACAGGGGCAAGTGTAATAAACGAAGTGTTCTTAAAACACAAAGGTCGCGAAGCTACAGAGGAAGAGATACAATCAATGTACAAAGAAAAAAGCGATTGTTTCAACTCAATTTCTAAGATAGAACGCATACCAAATATCCATCCTCTCCTTGAACAACTAAAAGCCGACGGAGTTGATATTTATATAGTAACAGGTTCAGGACAAGAATCATTATTAGACAGACTGAACAAATGGTTTCCTGGTATCTTCTGCAAAGAAAAAATGGTAACAGCCTTCGATGTCAAAAAAGGCAAACCAGATCCAGAACCCTATTTAATAGCATTAGCCAAATCTGGTGTTCAGCCTAATGAAGCTTTCGTTGTTGAAAACGCTCCATTAGGAGTAAGGTCAAGTGTAGCCGCAGGATTGTTTACGTTTGCCGTCAATACGGGTATTCTTACAACCGAAGAATTAGCATGTGAAATCAACGACAGTGGAATTGTGTTGCCCGATATGGTAGCTGTGAGAGAGTATTATGTCAATGAAATGAGAAAATGAGAATTAAATTTATTATATTTTTTCTTCTATTTGCGATATTTGGATTTGCAAATGATTCTACAAAACACGCATTTGTAGAAAAACTTGCAAACACAGACCACACATCCAATGCCGATGGCAACCTAATAGAAAAAGAAAAAATGAGTGCTATTGATTACGTGCCTGAAATTCATGGTACCGTAAGAGCCAAATACGAATATTCCCCAACAATAGATGCAGGACGCTTCCAAGTGCGCAATGTAAGATTCTCTGTCACAGGCAACGTACATCAAATGGTTGCATATAAATTGGAAGCCGACTTATGCGACCGCGGTGAAATGAAAATGCTCGATGCATACGTAAAAGTTATGCCGGTGAAAGGTTTGGCCTTAACATTAGGACAGATGAAAATGCCATTCTCCACCGATAATATGCGCTCACCTCACAACATGCTATTCTCAAATACCGCTTTTATAGCAGGAGAATATGCAGGACTACGTGATGTAGGATTCACACTTGGCTATAATGCAAAAGAATATATACCAATCGAAGCAATAGTGGGTGTATACAATGGTAATGGCTTAAAAGAACAAAAAGTATGGAAAAGCAACTACAACTACTCTGCCCGATTGATATTCAACACTTGCAAATATTTCGCATTCGACATCAACTGGCAATCGGTTAAGTCTGAAGGTATCAGAACAAATTCTTATGACTTAGGTATGCGTGCCGATTTCTACGGTGTACACCTCGAAGCTGAAGGACTATATAAAACATATAGAAAAAATGATTGTAATCACCAACCTTCATACGGATTTACTGGGATTGCCTATTACGATATTATGTTGCCCAAAGTGTTCCACCACTTGAGAATATTAGGCAGATACGACATGATGTCGAACGATTACGAATGTAAAGATACCATAGTAGGAGATATGGGAGTACGCACTTGCAAGATTTCAACTCCAACACGCCAACGTGTAACAGCAGGTGTAACCCTCAGCCTTGCCAACCCGATATTGGCGGAATTAAGAATCAACTACGAAAAATACTTCCACAAAGATTGGAGCATTGTAAGTGCTGATGACGAAGACAAATTAGTAATCGAAATTGTAGCAAGATTTTAAATAAACAACTAATAACTAATCATTAATAACTAAAAATTAAAGTTATGTACAACGATTTTCAAAAGCATCTCACAGCCGAGCTCGATGCTATTAAAGAAGCTGGCCTTTATAAAAGTGAACGTTTGATCTGCTCACCTCAAAGTGCAGAAATCACAGTAGCAGGCAAACAAGTGTTGAACTTCTGTGCAAACAACTACCTTGGTTTGGCTAACCACCCAGCGCTTATCGAAGCGGCTAAAACTGCTATGGACGAACGCGGCTATGGTATGTCATCTGTACGTTTCATCTGCGGTACTCAAGACCGTCACAAAGATCTCGAACAAGCTATTGCTAATTTCTTTGGCACTGAAGATACTATCCTCTACGCAGCATGTTTCGATGCTAACGGTGGTGTATTTGAACCACTTTTGACAGCTGAAGATGCTATCATCTCAGACGCATTGAACCACGCTTCTATCATCGACGGTGTACGTCTCTGCAAAGCTCAACGTTTCCGTTATGCTAATGCTGACATGGAAGACCTCGAAAAACAACTCCAAGCAGCAGCTAACTGCCGTTTCAAACTCATAGTTACTGACGGTGTATTCTCTATGGACGGTAACGTTTGCCCTCTCGACAAAATCTACGAATTGGCTAACAAATACAACGCTATGATTATGGTCGACGAATCTCACTCTGCTGGTGTAGTTGGCGAAACTGGTCGTGGTGTTACTGAATTGCACAACCTCCGTGGTCAAGTAGAAATCATCACAGGTACTCTCGGTAAAGCATTCGGTGGTGCTGTTGGTGGCTTCACTACTGGTAAAAAAGAAATCATCGACCTTCTCCGTCAACGCTCTCGTCCTTACCTCTTCTCTAACTCATTGCCTCCAATGGTAGTAGCTGCAGGTATCAAAATGTTCCAAATGATGGAAGAAACTAACGAATTGCAAGATAAACTCCACGCTAATACTGACTACTTCCGTGAAAAAATGCTTGCTGCTGGTTTCGATATCAAACCTACACAATCAGCTATCTGCGCAGTAATGCTCTACGATGCTAAACTTTCACAACAAATGGCTGCTCGCCTCCAAGAAGAAGGCATCTACGT
>JAZOUT010000089.1:0-6624 GCA_045658305.1 Candidatus Aphodosoma sp.
GAACCACGAAATCTTCGAAAAATATCACTCTGAAACAGAGATGATGCGCTATATCAAATCGCTCGACCGCAAAGATATTTCATTGACTCAATCTATGATTTCTCTCGGTTCTTGTACAATGAAATTGAATGCTGCTGCTGAATTGTTGCCTCTCTCATGGCAAGAATTTACTGGTATTCACCCATTTGCTCCTGAAGCTCAAGTACAAGGCTATAAAGAGTTGATTGCTAACCTCGAAGGTTATCTTTCTACTATCACTGGTTTCGCAGGTTGTACATTGCAACCAAACTCTGGTGCTGCTGGCGAATACACTGGTTTGTTGACTATCCGTCGTTACCAACAAGCTCAAGGTCAAGGCCACCGCAACGTGGTATTGATTCCTGCTTCGGCTCACGGTACTAACCCTGCTTCGGCTGTTCAAGCTGGTTTCAACGTAATCGTAACTGCTTGCGACGAAAATGGTAACGTTGACGTAGAAGACATCCGCGCTAAAGCTGAACAACATAAAGACGACCTCGCTGCGTTGATGATTACTTACCCTTCAACTCACGGTATCTTCGAACCTGCTATCCGTGAAATTTGCGAAATTATTCACGCTAATGGCGGTCAAGTATATATGGACGGTGCTAACATGAACGGTCAAATTGGTTTGACATCTCCAGGTTTCATCGGTGCTGACGTTTGCCACTTGAATCTCCACAAATCATTTGCATCTCCTCACGGTGGTGGTGGTCCTGGTGTTGGTCCTATCTGCGTTGCTGCTCACTTGGTAGAATATCTTCCATCTCACAACTTCATCAACCCTGAAAACCCTAACACTGCAGTTGCAGCATCTCCATGGGGTTCAGCTGGTATCTTGCCTATTACTTACGGTTATATCCGCATGATGGGTGCTGATGGTCTTGCTGATGCAACTCGCACTGCTATCCTTAGCGCAAACTATATGACTAAACGCCTCGAAAAAGCATACGGTATTGTTTATACAGGTGCTACAGGTCGCGTAGGTCACGAAATGATTCTCGACTGCCGTCACCTCAAATCATATGCAGGCGTTGACGAAAGCGACGTTGCTAAACGTATGATGGACTTTGGTTTCCACGCTCCTACATTGTCATTCCCTGTTCACGGCACATTGATGGTTGAGCCTACAGAATCTGAACCATTGGCTGAACTTGATCGTTTCATCGACATGATGCTCGTTATCCGCGAAGAAATCGAAGCTGTTCACACTGGCGAAGCTCCTGCTGAAGACAATGTGCTCAAAAATGCTCCTCACCCTGACTATGTGATTGTTTCTGACGAATGGAACCACTCTTATGGTCGCGAGAAAGCAGCATTCCCACTTCCATGGGTGAAAGAAAACAAATTCTGGATTTCTGTTGCTCGTGTAGATAATGGTTGGGGCGACCGTAACCTCATCTGCGCTTGTCAAGATTAATAGATAAATTATAATTCACAATTCACAATTCGCCTATCATGGAGGATTGTGAATTGTGATTTTTTTATAGATTTCTACAATGTCTAATAATTCTCAATTCTCAACTTTCAATTCTCAATTCAAGGTGCTTTTTCTCACCCCCTGGTATCCTCATCGATATGATGCTATGTCAGGCTTGTTTGTGCGCAAACATGCTCAAGCTGTTGCGCGTCAGGGGGTAGAGGTTGGGGTTGTTTTGGTTTGCCATTGCGACAAAAACGAAATTGTAGACGAGGAGGTTGAAGGGGTGCGTGAGGTAGTGATTTATACTAGCAGAGGTGGAGTTTGGGGCGAAGTGCAAGCCATGAAGCAGTTGTGGCAATATTGGCACAAGCATTATGGCAAGCCCGATGTGGTGCATTTGAATGTGCTGACCAAGCAAGGATTGCTTGCGCGTTGGTTGCAAGTGAACTACAATATTCCGTATGTAGTGATGGAGCATTGGTCTGGCTATTTACCTGAAAATGGTAGTTATAGAGGCTTTGTGCGTAAGGCATTGAGCCAAATGATATTATCGCATGCTAAGGCTGTAATGCCTGTATCATCTAGATTGATGAATGCGATGAAACAGTGTGGGTTGAGGCACGCCAATTGGCAAATAGTGCCCAATGTGGTGGATGATTTCTTTTATAACAATGACATGACAAATCGTGTTCGTGAAGGTAAATTTCGTTTCCTTCATGTAAGTTGTTTCGATAATAAAGCCAAAAACACGTTGGCAATAGTGGAGGCAGTGGAGCAGTTGTCAAAGCAACGCAATGATTTTGAAATGGTAATGGTCGGCACGGGGCAAGATATATTCTTCACTCGTAGTTTGGCTGATAATTATAAATTAGGGAGTCGAGGATTCATTCAATTCACTGGTGAGCAGACTCCCGAACAGGTGAAGGCATGGATGTCTGCGTCGGACTGTTTTGTACTCTTTTCGAACTACGAAACAGCAGCAGTGGTGCTTGAAGAGGCTGCAGCATGTAGATTGCCGATAATATCTACTCCGGTGGGTGTTGCTGAAGAGTTGATTGACGAAACAACAGGCATTATCGTGCCAGTAAAAGATGTGAACTCGTTAGTCGAGGCAATGTCGGCAATGATTGATAATGCGAAAAAATATGATTCAATCAAAATAAAAGAACTAGCCGCGAAATATAGTTTTGATAGAGTAGGGCATCAGTTAATAGAAATTTATAAAAGGGCAATTAGTGATTAGTGCCGCAAGGCTCTTTAACTTTCAACTTTTAATTTTCAACTTTCAACTTAGAAAAGGTGGCAGTAGAAAACATAGGTAAGCGCGATTTGATATGGGCAACGTTGGCAACGTTGTTTCGTATAGGTTCGGGGGTATTATTATTCCCGATGGTGCTTAATATGTTGCCATCTGAAACGGTGGGGGTTTGGACGATTTTCACTTCGGTTGTTATGATAACTGGTATTATGGATTTTGGCTTTAGTCCATCGTTTGCGCGCAATGTGGCGTATATATTCAGTGGTGTGCGTTCGTTGAAGCGAGATGGGCATGAGTGTGTTGATGATGCAAACATAGTCACCATAGATTATGGACTCTTGAAACGCACAATCCGTGCAATGCAATATTTCTATTCGCGTATTGCCCTAATATTGTTTCTATTTTTATCTATTTGTGGCACTTTTTATATATTTACATTAATGCAGAACTATGCCGGCGATGTGCGTGAGGTGTATGTGGCTTGGGCGATAGTTTGTTTGGTGAATAGTTACAATCTATACACATTATATTATGATGCGCTGTTGAATGGGCGTGGTTTGGTGAAGCGCAAAAATCAGATTGTGCTGATAGGCAACGTCTCTTATCTGCTTCTTGCTGTGCTCTTTTTGTTGTGTGGATTAGGTCTGGTGGCTATCGTGTCGGCGCAGTTGTTGTCGGTGTTGGTGATACGCATACTAAGCAGAAAATCGTTTTACGATAAAAATATCATAAACTCTTTGGCATCTGTCAGTGTAGATGGCTATCGAGATGTATTAAAGGCAATTATGCCTAATGCTATTAGATTGGGATTGGCATCGATTGGTGGTTTTCTTACCTTCCGACTTAGCACATTCGTCGGTCCGCTCTATATCCCGCTATCGGATATGGCATCGTTTGGTATCACCTTGCAGTTGTTGTCGGTAGTGTCGTCATTGGCATCGCTCTATACCAATGTTTATTTGCCAAAAGTATTTCAGTGGCGAGTTGAGAATAATTTGGCGCAAGTGCGAAAAACCTTTTATCTCTCTTGTCTATTGGTGTTTGCAGCCTTTTTTAGTGGTGGATTGGTGATAGGTTTCTTGGGCAATTGGATTTTGGGCCTGTTGGGTAGTCAAACCCAATTGTTGTCGGGAGCATTATTAGCCTTTTTGGCTTTGCATTACTATTTAGAAACCAATATGGTAAATGCAACAGAATATTTGTTGGCAAAAAATGAAGTCCCATTCTATAAAAGGTATGTTGTTTCGGGTTGTATAACCGTTGGACTATTATTTTTACTTGTTGGTTATTGTCAATGGGGCTTATGGGGTGTTATTGCAGCACCAATGATTTCACAGTCTGTTTTGCAGTATTGGAAGTGGCCGTATGAGGTATATAAAGAGCTGAAATCTTAAAAAATATATAAAAATTACGAATATATCATCAAAAATTTGTAACTTTGCAAATTATTTGTAAAAATATTTACGTTCATGAAAATCAATAAATTAACATTTGCTGCATTTGCAATAATTGCAAGTGTTGTGGTTTTATTTGCTTCTTGTACTATTAAATGTGAGCAAAATTCCGAAAAACCACAAAAATTAGTTGAGGTTTCTAATCCCGATGGTGTAATAGTTGAGCGTTTAGCTCGTATCGATTCTGCTTTTCAACGCATGGTCGATCAAAAACTTATGCCTCAAGCTGTTACTATGATGGTACACAAAGGTCAAATCGTTCATTATAAAGCTTACGGATGGCGTGATATCGAAAATCAAATCCCTTGCGAGCGTACTGATATTTTCCGTATGGCTTCACAAACCAAAGCTATTGCCGTATGTGCGCTTATGACTTTGTGGGAACAAGGCATGTTCCAACTTGACGAGCCTATCAAAAAATATATCCCTGCTTTCGAAAATCCTCAAGTGCTTGAGACCTACGACAAAGCAACTAACACTTGGACTACTAAACCTGCATCGCGCGACATCACTATCCGCGACCTTATGACACATACCTCTGGTATTTGTTATGCTGGTTATCACTGGGATATCATGAAGGCTTGTGGTGTTCACCCTCTCAACTCTTTGGATTCAATTCCTCTCGAAGAGATGGTTAATCGCCTTGCTAAAACTCCTTTGAAACACAATCCTGGCGAGCAATTCACCTACAGTATGAATATCGAAGTGCTCGGTCGTTTGGCTGAAATTCTTTCTGGTAAACCTATTGATGTTTTCCTCAAAGAGACTATTTTTGACCCACTTGGCATGGAAGATACATATTTCTACCTCCCTGAAGATAAGGTGAGCCGTTTGGTTAAACTTTACACTTATCCAAAAGGTGATACTTTACAATTAAGCAAACATGAACTTTATCAAACTTACCCTTATAGCGGTGCAAAAGTATATTGCTCTACAGGTGCTGGTTTGAGTGGTACAATTCTTGATTATGCTAAATTCTGTCAAATGATTCTCAATGGTGGCGAATTTAACAATCATCGTATTCTCGGTCGTAAAACCATCGAAATGATGATGCGCAACAACGTGAAAGACCTTCGTGGCGACATCGGTTTCGGTCTTGCATGGGATACATATCGTGAGGAATATTTGTGGCGCACACCACTTAGCGAAGGCTCAGCTCGTTGGGGTGGTATGTTTGGTACCGATTATATTATTGACCCTAAAGAAGAGACTATCTTATTGATGTATGTCAACTTACAACACAACGGCACAGGCATCAACTTCAAAGAATTGATGCATAACACAGCCTACCAAGCATTAAAGTAAAATCTATTCTTTCAATACACACTGAGAGTGTGTATTCAAAAATAAAAAACTCTAAATTTAAATATACTATAGAGATACCTGCAAGCAAGGTGCTCCTTACCCTAAAAATACACACTCTCAGTGTGTATTGAAAAAATTTAAAATCAAATTATATGTTATTGACTCTTTCTCAATTTGACTCTTTTCTTACTATCATGGTTGCGATAGCCGTGGTAGTTTTCATCGTTCTCTACTTTGTAGAAGCCGGTTATGGCAAGATGATTTCAAGCAAATGGGGTCCTGCTATCAACAACAAAGTGGCATGGGTATTGATGGAATGCCCAGTGTTTATCGTATTATTCTACATGTGGATGCAGTCCGACCGTCAATGGAATGCTGCTCCGTTAGTGTTCTTTCTTTTGTTCGAATTGCACTATTTCCAACGTTCGTTCATCTTCCCTTTGATTCTCAAAGGTAAAAGCAAAATGCCTATCTCTGTTATGATGATGGGTGTGATATTCAACACGTTGAATGGCTTTATGCAAGGCGAATGGATTTTCTATCTCTCACCAGAGGATATGTATACTGCCGAGTGGCTTGCAACTCCACAATTCATCATCGGTACACTCATCTTCTTTGCTGGTATGGCAATCAACCTCCATTCCGATCACGTCATTCGCAATCTTCGCAAACCTGGCGACACAAAACACTACCTCCCTAAAAAAGGTATGTATCGCTATGTTACTTCTGCCAACTATTTCGGCGAAATCGTGGAGTGGACTGGTTTTGCAATCCTCACATGGAGTATGCCAGGTGTAGTATTTGTCATCTGGACAATGGCCAACCTCGTGCCTCGTGCCAACTCTATTTACAAAAAATATAAAGTTGAATTCCACGACGAATCCGACGAGAAAAAACTCAAACGTGTTTTCCCGCGTATATATTAATGTGAAAGTTGAAACTTGAGATGTTAACCAGTGCTCTTTGAGTTTTTGTCTATAAAAAATGGCGTGTTTTACATTTCAACTTTCAACTTTCAACTTTCAACTTAAAATATGTCAAATCTTTTTACTCCTTATCAATTAGGCCCTATCACACTTCGCAATCGCACAATCCGTTCGGCTGCGTTCGAGAATATGGCTTACAACAATCGTCCTTCTGAGGACTTATATAATTATCACACTGCT
>JAZOUT010000090.1:0-32391 GCA_045658305.1 Candidatus Aphodosoma sp.
TTTATAGTATATTTATGGTATATTTATCCTATGTTGTAGATAAGGAAAATAGTAGATGAAAAAAGATTTACGAAAAAGATACCTTATATCTCAAAAAAAAGTAGTATCTTTGCAAAGTATATTGTTTATTCGGAAATAGTATGAAAAAAGTAACATTAAAGGATAAAACTTTTGAGATTTCGATACCTGAGGCAGAGTTGTTTGCTGCTATTGACCGTGTGGCTGAGAAGATGAATGCTGACTTGGAGGGGAAGAATCCGTTGTTTGTAATTGTGCTTAATGGCGCTTTTATGTTTGCATCTGATTTATTGAAACGTGTGGAGATGCCTGCTCAATTGTCGTTTGTGAAGGTTGCGTCGTATTGCGGGACTTGTAGTACGGGTAATGTTACGGAACTTATTGGTTTGAATGAGGATGTGAAGGGTCGTACGGTTGTGATTATTGAGGATATTGTTGACTCGGGTCGTACGATGTTTGGTATGGTTGAGAAGTTGAAGTCGATGGGGGCTGAGGATTTGCGAATTGCTACGTTGTTTTTCAAACCAGAGGCGTTGAAATATGATCTTACGATTGACTATGTGGCGATGGAAATTCCGAATGATTTTATTGTTGGTTATGGGCTTGATTATGATGGGTATGGACGAAATTTGAGAGATATTTATAGTTTAGTTACTAATGACTAGTTATTAGTTAGTTGGTGATTGCTAATTCTTTTTTTTAGAAAATAAATTAAATCTATATATACTATGCTTAATATTGTAATATCAGGTGCTCCGGGTTCGGGCAAAGGAACTCAAAGTGCTATTATTGTTGAAAATTACGGACTTACTCATATCTCTACGGGAGATATGCTTCGTGAGGAAATTAAAAATGGTACTGAAAATGGCAAAAAGGCTGAGGTGTTGATTAATGATGGTAAACTTGTGCCAGATGAGATGATTATTGCCATGCTTCATGACCAAGTGCAAAAACATATTGCTGCTGGCGATACTAAGGGTTTTATTTTTGATGGTTTTCCTCGTACTGCGGCTCAGGCGATTGCGCTTGACGAAATGCTCCATGAGCTTGAAACAGAGGTAAGTTGCATGCTACACATGCAAGTGGAACACGATTTACTCATTGAGCGTTTGCTTAATCGTGGTAAAACTTCGGGCCGTGCGGATGATAATCTTGAGACTATCCAGAAACGCCTTGATGTGTACAATTCACAGACTTTGCCTGTTATTGAACACTATAAAGCATCAGGCCGCTATAAAGCTGCTTGCAATAACTCGTCGGTTGAGGCATGCTTTGCACAGGTGAAAGAAATTATTGATAATCTATAATTTGGTAACGAGTGATTTAGTAACGAGTAGCAAGAAATCATACTACTCATTACTCTCTACTCGCTACTCTTTACTAAAAATCTAACAAATGTCAAATTCCAATTTTGTTGACTACGTAAAAATCTTCTGCCGTTCGGGTAAGGGGGGAGGTGGTTCAACGCACTTCCACCGTGAGAAATATATACCAAAGGGAGGTCCTGATGGTGGCGATGGAGGTCGTGGTGGCCATATTATCCTTCGCGGAAACAAAGACTATTGGACTTTGCTCCACTTGAAATTCGCTCGCCATATCTTTGCTGGCGATGGCGGACATGGCAGTGGTAGTCGCAGTTTTGGTGCTGATGGTGAGGATAAATATATTGATGTACCTTGTGGTACAGTGGCTTACGATGCTGATACTGGCGAGTATCTCTGCGATATTACAGAAGATAAACAAGAGGTGATTCTCTTGAAAGGAGGTCGTGGAGGTCTTGGCAATTGGCATTTCCGTACAGCGACAAATCAGACACCTCGATATGCTCAACCAGGAGAGCCAAGAGTGGAACGCAGTGTTATTCTTGAACTTAAGGTGTTGGGTGATGTGGGTTTAGTAGGTTTTCCTAATGCAGGAAAATCAACACTGTTGAGTGTTGTGTCTGCAGCTAAGCCAGAGATTGCGAACTATCCGTTTACGACTCTTGTACCTAATTTGGGTATAGTTTCTTATAGAGGTGGTAAGTCGTTCTGTATGGCCGATATACCTGGTATTATTGAGGGTGCAAGTCAAGGGAAGGGTCTCGGTTTGCGTTTCCTCCGCCACATCGAGCGCAATGCTATATTGCTATTCATGATTCCAGCCGATAGCGACGACATCGATAAGGAATACAATATTCTGCTCAATGAATTGAAAGAATACAATCCTGAACTTATTGATAAACAACGTATTTTGGCTATCACTAAGAGTGATATGCTTGACGAAGAGTTGATGCAAGCATTGGAAGCAGAATTGCCACAAGACATACCTCATATTTTCATTTCTGCTGTGTCGGGCTACAATATTACAGAGTTGAAAGACCTACTTTGGACAGAAATCAATAAAGAGGAAAATCGCGTAAACACATTCACTCACCGCAATCTTGATATTCAACGTCCTATCGCTGATGACGAAGAAGATGATGATTGGGATGAAGAATTGGAAGATTTTGATGAAGAGGGGATTGAATGGGATGACGATGATGACAATGCGGGTGGATATATGGTGGATGATATAGAATACGTGTAAATTTTGATTATCAACTGTTTTTTGAAATCATTAAGTTTAAACTAATATATTATACAATTTTTTTTAAGTAATTATTTTTTATAAAATATTAACGAAGCTAAGCGAGTGCAAGGAGTGTTGCTACTCGCTATTTGCTACTAAAAGTTTAATAAATGGCATTACAATGTGGTATCGTAGGGTTGCCAAATATTGGAAAATCGACCCTTTTCAACTGTCTTTCTAACGCAAAAGCTCAATCGGCCAACTTCCCATTCTGTACAATCGAACCTAACGTAGGCGTAATCACTGTGCCCGATGAACGCTTAAATAAACTCGCAGAACTCGTTAATCCTCAACGCATAGTACCAACAACTGTCGAAATTGTTGATATCGCAGGTCTTGTAAAAGGTGCATCAAAAGGTGAAGGTCTTGGCAATAAATTCCTTGCCAATATTCGTGAGACAGATGCAATACTTCACGTACTTCGTTGCTTTGACGACCCTAATGTTGTACACGTAGATGGTTCAGTTGACCCAATCCGCGACAAAGAAATCATCGATGCAGAGCTTCAACTCAAAGACCTTGAAACCGTTGATGCACGCATCCAAAAAGTACAAAAACAAGCTCAAACTGGTGGAGACAAACAGGCAAAACAAATCTATGAAGTCCTTGTAAAATACAAAGCCGCCCTCGAACAAGGTCTTTCGGCTCGCACAGTAACTTTCGACAATAAAGATGACGAGAAAATCGCTCGTGAATTATTCCTACTCACAGCTAAACCAGTGCTTTACGTATGTAATGTTGACGAAAGTAGTGCTGCAACTGGTAATGAATATGTAGAACGCGTACGCGAAGTAGCAAAACAAGAGGGCGCAGAAGTACTCGTCATTGCAGCCAAAATTGAGAGCGAAATTGCCGAATTCGAAACATACGAAGAACGTCAAATGTTCCTTGCAGAAATCGGTCTTGAAGAATCAGGTGTTGCTCGTCTAATAAAATCGGCATACGCACTCCTCCGCCTTAAAACTTACTTCACCGCTGGCGTACAAGAGGTTCGCGCATGGACATTCCATGATGGGTGGAAAGCTCCACAATGTGCCGGCGTAATTCACACTGATTTTGAAAAAGGCTTTATCCGCGCTGAAGTAATCAAATACGAAGATTTCCTCTCATACGGATCAGAAGCAGCCGTAAAAGAAGCCGGCAAAATGGGTGTCGAAGGCAAAGAATACATCGTGCAAGACGGCGACATTATGCACTTCCGTTTCAATGTATAAAATCAGAATAAACAAGGTCAATATACTTATTGATACAAAAAATTAGATTTTATCCACTTTACTATAAAAAATAAGGAGTAATTCGAATTACTCCTTATTTTTTTATCTTTTCATAAAAAAGAAAATCCGTGTTTTTGCGATAAATAAAACTTCTAAAACAAAGAAAAATTCCCCATTTTTCAGAAAAATCCTCCAAAAAACGCCCAAAAGTCTCCTTCTTTTTCACAAAAAAATAAATTTGTGCGATAAAAAATGTCATTTTTATTAAAAAATCCTACTGAATTGTATATTTTAAACACCGAACTACACCAATAAATACACGAATAGTCAATAAATTTAATTTTCCAACATAAAAAAATCAATAAATTTGTTCGATATCTCATTAAAATTTACTAACTTTGCCATCGCTAATATAATAAAATCAAAAATCCATGAATAAGAATGCAATATATTTCTGCGAATACCCATCTCCAATGTATTTTGGTATAGAGGGGGGGTAATTGCGCCTTATTATTTAGCAAATAATCATATAATATAAGGGATAGCTATCTAAAAATAGATAGCTATCCCTTTTTTCAAATATAATTTATTACCTAATACCTAAATTACCTATCTCAGGTCAGTTGGATTCACCAAAATCCAAACACACCTATGAGAAGATTTTGCGTCATATCTATGCTTTTCTTGATTGGCATCCTATATGCCCAATCACAAACCGAACACGTAGAAATCAAAGTTGGTTTCCGCGTCAATCGTATACACATTGACCAAAACTTCAAAGACAACGCCGAGCAAACCCAAAAACTCGACTCCGTGCTCAACCAAATCGCACAAGACAGCACAATCGAAGTGTTAGGCATATCTTTCCGAGGCGCAGCATCCCCCGAAGGCAACGACAAATGGAATCGGTATCTTGCCAAAAACCGCCGACTCACCCTCGAAACCATTATCCGCAATCGAATCAATCCCGCCGATAGCATCATATCATACAACGACAGCTACATCCCTTGGGACGACTATCGCTATCAAATTCAACAATCCAATCTCCCATACAAAGACACCGTCTTATCTATAATCGACGAAGAGCCACGCATCGTTGATTACTATCCACACAAAGGCAAACTCATCGACCATCGTATACTCAAACTCCAAAAACTATACAACGGAACTGCTTGGCGCGAAATGTTCGACCTCTATTTCGCCGACCTTCGTTATTCTTATATAACCATCTCTTATCGCCCAAAAAGTCCCGTTCTATTCCCTCTCCCACTACTATTAAGTGGAGTATCGGTGCCTGAACCTATAACACCTTTCCCTAAAAAGAAAGAAATCAAAAAAGACTCAACAGAGTGGATTCCTCAACTACACCTCAAAACCAACGCAGTAGGAGTCTCTCTCTTAATGGCCAATGCCGCAATAGAAGCCGACGTTGCAAAACACTGGTCGGTCAACCTCCCTGTCTACTATTCGGCTTGGAACTACATAAAACCAACTATCAAATTCCGCACATTCTCCATATATCCCGAAGTAAGATATTGGTTATCACCTAACAACGATGGTCTATTCCTCGATGCCCATCTCGGATTGGCATACTACAATTATGCCTTTGATGGTCCTATCCGATATCAAGACTATCGGATGAAAACTCCTGCAATAGGTGGTGGCGTAGGCGTCGGATACCGTCTCCCTCTAAGCAAAAACAAACGATGGAAACTCGAATTTGCTATCGGTGCAGGTGTATATCCTATATACTACGACCTATTCCACAACACTCCTAACGTAAAAGAAGGGCTACTCATTGAGAGCCAAAAGAAAATATACTTCGGCATTGACCAAGCCGAAATAACATTCTCATACGCATTCGATATTGACAGCAAAAAAGGAGGTGCTAAATGAGAATAAACATTCGTTATATTATATATAATGTATTGATATTAACAGTAATATCAATCTTAACTTCATGTAGCTATGTCCACGAATGGCCTGATACGCCTTCAAAAGTACCTTTTCATTTATATCTAACATATGACACCGACATGACTTTGTGGGAACACACTTATGATGGTACAAATGTAATAGAAGATAATGTTGACTTCACATTTAATAGCTACAGAGATGAAGGTCAAATACGTTACATCGTACGCGCCTACCCTATCACAAAATCATCTACAAATCAGCACTCTGCCGAATTCATCTTTACACAAGACATTGCGCAAGGCTACAACTTCGAAACTATAATAGAATTAGAACCAGGCAATTACAACATAATGGTGTGGTCGGACATCATAGAAGAGGATGGCAAAAAACATTACTACGATGCCGACAATTTTAATAACATTACACTACAAGACGAAGAGCACCAAGCATGCACCGATTATCGTGATGCATTCCGTGGTAACATAACCACATCCCTTAAAGCTGATGTACTTGATAAAGAGCCTACTACTATCACAATAGAAATGCAACGTCCTTTAGCTAAATTCGAATTTATCTCTGATGACTTACAAGAGTTTATCAAAAAAGAAACTTCACGCATACATCAAGAAACCGCAAATAAAACAAATACTCAATCTAACAATTTAAGTATTGACAACTACATCATAACTATACATTATGTCGGTTTTATGCCAAATTCTTATAGCTTATTCACCGATAAACCAACTGATTCAGCCACAGGTATACTTTTCACATCTCCAATTCAACAACTAAGCAAAACCGAAGCCTCTCTTGGTTTTGACTATGTATTTATAAAACCTCAACTCTCTGCTATCACAGTGCAAATTGTTATAACAACCAACACCGGCGAAGTTCTATCGACATCTAAGCCTATACAAATCCCTCTAAAACGTGATTATCATACTATTATACGCGGAAAATTTCTAACATCCGATACCTCTGGCGGTGTTGCTATCAACCCAGACTACGATGGTGACTTCAATCTCATATTCCCATAAATCACTTTTTTTATCATTATATCATAACCTAAATACCTAACAACAATGAACAGAAAAATTTACCTCTGGGGCATTGCAACAATCATTGCATTGTTCTTTACTTCGTGTTCGCAAACCGAACCCGAAAATCTAAGCAACGAGGCTGAAGTAACCTTCACCCTTAACATCGAAAATGCTATCGCCACACGCGCAATTAGCGATGGCACTGGCGCAAATCAAATTACTTTCGCCATTTTCAATGAAAACGGCAGCGAAATTTTCACACCTAAAACATCTAGAACTATTTCAGGCAATCAACTCTTAAATGGCGTTGAAATCAAAGCCACTCTCGTCAAAGGCAACACCTACAAAGCTTGCTTCTGGGCTCAAAATAGCAATTGCACTGCCTACTCTATCTCTGAAGATATGAAGGTTACAATCAACTACGAAGGCCTAAACAACGACGAAACTCGCGATGCTTTCTTTGCCTACACCGAGCCTTTCACCGTCGACGTCAACCCTCGCTTAAGAGTAATCTTAAAACGTCCTTTCGCTCAAATCAACGTTGGTTCTACTAAAGACGACATTGACGCCATCACTGCCTCTGGCGTTAAAGTCTCAAAATCTGAAGCTATCATCGAAGACATTCCTAGCGAACTCAACCTTTTCAACGGCAACACCGACAAACCTGTCAACGTAAACTATGCCCTAGCTGCTATGCCTAAAGAAAAACTCTATGTCGACGGCGACAGCATCAAAGAAGAATTCACCTATTTGTCAATGAGCTACGTATTGGCAGACACTCTCAGCTCTACCCACAAAATGAAATTCAACTTCCCTGACGACAACAGCACCGAAGTCATCGAAATGGCAACTGGCCTCGAAACCGTACCTGCTAAACGCAATTGGCGCACAAACATCCTAGGCAACATCCTTTCGGGCGACATCCAATTCAGAATAAAAATCGACCCTCAATACGAAGGCGACATCAACATCAACAATGGTGCTTACTACAACTTTAGCGAAGAAACAACTATCGAAAACTGTACTTTCGTATTTGACAACAACGACACTCTCGCCACTTTCGCCTCTACTGGCGGACAACTCCTCACTTTCCGCAACGTCACTTTCACAGGCTACATCGGCGCAATCTCTTTCGGCGAATATCGCATGGGATACGATGGTAGCAGATTCAACTATAACAACTACCTAGAAAATGTTATTTTAACGAACTTTACAAACAACTACTATATCGTTGACGCAGGCAACAAAGTTGCTCCAAGTATAGTTGTATATGGCAATTCTACATTGAAAAATTGCACTATGACAGGCTCTAAAACCCTAGCTCCAGCCGAATACTACTGCGCAGATTTAGGCATAACAGCACGAGCAAATGCTCTCATCGATGGTGGTGTATACGAAAACGCATATCTATGGGCTCAATCTAAAACTACAATACAAGGTGCTAAATTCAAAAAAATTGTTGCTGGCGTATTAAATCACACTAACACTAATTTAGTTATCAAAGCCGGAACCGAAATCGACACTCTCCGTATCGCTTGGGGTGGTTTCTCTACTTATTCTCCAAAATTCACTATCGAAGCTGGAGCAAAAATCAACGTACTCGACTATACAGGCACTGTATCTACAAACAGAACAAATGTCTCTATTGCCGAAGGCACTGTAACAACAATCATCGAAAATCACTAATCAATAACATAATAGCATTATGAAAAAGATATATTTTGGAATAGTAACATTAGCTGTAATACTCTTTGTTACAGCCTGTTCTCAAAACGAGCCTCAACAAGACGAAGCGCTCGTAACATTCTCTGTTGGAGTCAAAGATGCCAACATCACTCGCGTATATAGCGATGGTACCACAGCCAACCAACTCATCTACTCTATCTTCAACGAAGATGGCACTAAAGTAATCATTAGCAAAGTGACCGAAAACAATCTTACTGACCTTCTCGAAGGCCACACCGTCACTGTATCTCTCGCCAAAGGCCACACATACACTGCCGTATTCTGGGCTCAAAATAGTGCTTGCAAAGCCTACACTATTAGCGAAGACATGCACGTAACTATCGACTACACAGGCCTCAACAACGATGAAACTCGCGATGCTTTCTTCGCCGCATCTGAGCCTTTCACTGTCAACAACAACTTGTCGCAAGACGTCATCCTAAAACGCCCTTTTGCGCAAGTCAACGTGGGTGCTTATGAGTACGACTACACTTATGCTAAAGAAAACAAACTCAACGTCACTCTATCAAGCGCCACAATCACTGATGTGCCTAGCGTTATCAATCTATACGATGGCTCTGTAAGCCAACCTGTCAACGTTGAATACACCTTAAACAACATCCCTACTGGCGACAACGAAAAACTACACGTAGACGTAAACCAAGACGGCGAAAAAGAATACTACCGCTATCTCTCTATGTGCTACATCCTTGCCGACCCTGTAGGCTCTACCCACACTATGTCATTCAAATTCAAAGACGTTGAAAACGACAAATTAGTAGGTTTCTCTGAAGGTCTCGAAAACGTACCTGCCAAACGCAACTGGCGCACAAACCTCGTAGGTCAAATCCTCACAGGCCCAGCCAACTTCTTAGTTATCATCGACCCTACCTACGATGGCGAAATAAATCTCCAATAAAAATCAAATGGTGCAATACCTAAAAACAACATTATAAAAATATTAATACAAAAATCCCCCGATACTCTTAATTGAATATCGGGGGATTTATTTTGATTGCCAAAGAATTATTTTTTAGTACAAGTTGACGCACATGTTTTTTGACAACTTGTAGTTTTTTTACCGTTAAAACAAGGTTTCTCACAACGAGGTCCATAAGGAGCACGACGTATTTCACAATCCATTTTCTTAACTCTCATTGTTTCGAGATATTGAATATAACGATCATCACCCAATACCTTGCGTAACTCAGCATCACACTCTTTACGACACTCTTCCTTTGTCATTGGATTAGCAGACTCTTTTCTCTTTTCACATTTGATATAATGTAATTTATAAAATGCCACTAATTGTTCACGTTCAGCCCCAGTTAAATCTTTAATTACACGTGCCAATCTATCAACTTTCATCATAGCACGAGTTTCTGGAGAATATACACATTCATATTTTACACACTCTTTTTTTACTTGGCATGAGCCTACTTGTTGTTTTGTACAACCTGTTTTTTGTTGTGGACATTGAGCCATCATACCCATTGTCATCATTATAGCCATTACAGCAACTAAAATCTTTTTCATAATAATTGATTAATTTAATTAATATTCGAACCATAAAATAGCAAAATCCGCGGTTTCTTTGCTACTTCCTATTTTTTTGACAGCAAGATTCTGAAAAGGTTTAATTAATTACTAATTTTTCTACATTAGTTTCATTCGCAATTCTAATTAAATAAAAGTCCGTCTTTTACAATAATGTAAAAAACGAACCTTTATTCTTATTGAATGACTACAATCCTTCCAACATAAACGTTACCAGTTCCATCAATCACTCTAATAAGATAAATACCTTTTATAGGCAATCCTTCTACTGATATCGGATATATTATTGGTTCTTCACGAACAATAACTTTACCCGTTGCATCTATGACCTCTAACATCAATCCTTGCATTTCTTCAATATTCCAATCACGACTGATATATGTAACTTTGCCAACTGATATTGGATTAGGAGCAATAACCAATGGCGATACATAACTACCATCTAATCCTGTGCCTACCTCCAAAGTTAGATTCACTATCGAGTCACATCCAACTGAAGAAGTAAATACCTCACGATATTTGCCTGATTTAGATAATGTTTTTTCTCCAAATTCATAAATTTCACCTTCTTGGATATAAACAACTATATCAACTTCGATTGTTTCAATATAGTCAACATAGATATGCACTATAGAATCACATCTATCAGGCTGAGATATACGTTGGATTAAAAGTGTATCTTGAGTTATCACTATCTTATTATAACCATAACCTGTATATAATTCACCTTCACAAATATAATCGTTTTCGATAGTTGGCTCTGGCTCTGCTACCGTCAAATGCAAATGAACAGTAGAATCACAACGCAACATATTTTGGAAAGTACGCACATACAAACCTGACTCTGTTATTATTGTATCTAAGAATTGATAATCTTCACCTAAACAAATTGTGTCATAAACTTCAACCTCAGCAGGCAATACATGCAAATTCATTATAACAACAGAGTCGCATCCATTCGAATTTTCAAAAATTCGTTCATATTTTCCTGAAGTAGTCAAAATAGTATCAATCCATTCGACTTTATCGCCTTCACATACATATCGTTGCTCTTCAAAATACTTAGGTATTATACTTAAAGTCAATGTAACGATAGAATCACAACCTCTTGAATTTATCAATGTATCTACATAAATCCCAGGTTCAGTCAATTGTTTATTGCCAAGTTTATAAACATCGCCTTCACAGATTGTATCTACCAACACATTATGCGTATTTAATACAGTCAAATTCAAACGCACTACACTATCACATCCACAAGAAGAAGTTAATAATGCATCATAGTAACCTGATAATACAATATTTTTGCCTTCAAATGGGATTTTATCATACACCTCACCTTGACAGATTGTATCGTTATATTGATAAATACCCGAAGCATTCATTGTTAATTTCAACGTTTTCAATGTATCGCATTCTGAAGCTACTTTTGCTTCAAACAATTGTTCGATAATATTTTCACCTACAACCAAAGATGAGCTATTAACAATAAAACCATATTTGCTATATGTAACCGAACCTTGAGCTGGCTGACAAATTGCATCTTCAAAGACAATATCATCTACATAACACAAAACTCTAACATCATCGATAATAATATATGCAGACGATGCTTTTGATGCCGTAGCATAGAAACCAATTTTCACTACTTTGCCTTTATAACTTGACAAATCATAACGTACAACTTCCCATACATTATCAGTATGACCCAAAGTTCCTAACGTGTCAACTCCTCCATCGTAAACAACTACAACTTTCAATTTTTCACTTGTAGAAGAACTTACATATTTAAATGACAAGCTATAATCACCATCAAGACTAAGTAGTGGCGTCATCAACGTTGAATATCCACTTGTAGATGCACATTGTATTCTCGCACAACGACCATATTCAGTAGTAATATAACTATATTCCTCTGGTTCATATACAGCCCAATTATACATATTTTCAAAAAGAGATGTCTTAGTTGAATTATCCCAACAGAGTGGAATAGACGATAACTGAACATTCTCAAATGTTTCAACAAATGGAGGATATACAACACCGCAATTTGTATTAAAGTTGACTGTAACCCAAGCCGACACTTCATCGCCATAAACACCTCTTACTCGTGCTTCATAGGCTGTAGATGCTTGTAAGTTAGTAAATGTTGCAGTTGTAGCATTTACTGTCATTGAAACAACAGAAATTCCAGCTTGCAATATTTCGACTTCATACTTCTCACTATTACCTACCCAAGTCAATTTAACACTATTTTCTGTAACTTCTTCAACTTGCAAATTCACAGGTGTGCCAACTTTTAATTCCTCAACAGAGAAATCGTCTATCATCAAATTCCATGAAGAACTTGAAACTTCACCTATCAAACCTAATTCGTAAATACCTGTTGTTTCGACATAAAGTTCTGCTGAAATTTTTTGATAATCGTTGATTGTTATTGCCTCACGCCCCAACTCTACAACATCACCATTCTCACCTGCCTTTATCAAACTTACATACGCAGCCACTTTATCACTTTGACAAGCATAAACAGAGACTTTATAATATTTGCCACCTTCAAGCTTAAATGCTCTCGTAACACTATTCTTATTTTTACCTCCACGACTTGATAAGCTCATAAAGTTACTTCCTGAATGAGCATGCGCAACTACACTTGCATCTACACTATTTATCATCCAACGGTTATTACCCAACAAGTGCTCTTCATTCCAACAATTATCAAATACATCTGCAGACGAATATGTTTCAAAATTTTCCAAATACGGCATGCCATCTTTAACTTCAACCGCATAACATTCTGTTGCGAAAGAAAGATTTACCCATGGAGATTCGATACCATCACTACATACAGGACGTACAAACAAATAATATTGTGTATCTGCATTCAATCCATTTAATGCAATACTATCACTAGTAACCACACCTCTTGCATATACCGATTCTACATCGCCTGTTAACGACACAACATATTCAACTTCCCCATCCTCTATCGGATTATTAAAACCTACTAAAACAGAATCTATTCCTACATAACGTAGTGCCAATTCACCAATAACACCACACTCTATCTTCTCAATATGTATATTATCAATAGACAATGGTGGATTCATTGCAACAGAAACATCATTAGACCATTGAACTATCAAATAATAATTAGTCAGATCGTTCACTGATACAATAGTAGATTCACCTTTCCAAACTGGAGAACCCAACAATTTATCATTTTCATGCAGTCTTATATATTTCTCTGTATCTAATTCATTAGCACCAATCTTTGTGCCTGCGTTAACATAAATGTCAATCGGAGCTAAAAATACTCGTCCAAAGTCTCTATCTGCCTCACCATTACACTTCCAATCAAATGATATCTGATAATCTCCTGGTTCAAACAACAATGTACGATACGCATAGACATTTGCACTACCATTATCATAATATGCATAGACATTAGACGCATCTGCTATATACAAAGCACTATCACCTGTCATTACCGAATTATTATTGTTACCTCCAACAATAAATTTAACATACTCTCCTTTATCAGCAAACAACCAATCACTATTATCTGAGGCATCTTCAAATCCACAAATATATGGGAATGTAGGCACACTATTCATTGTTGTAAATTGCACCTCAACCCAATCTGTTGCCTCTGCACAAATTGCCCGCATACGCAAAACATATTTAGTGCTTTTTGTTAAATTATCCAAAGTCAACAATTCTTTTAATGTATCTACATCAAATTTGTTTATGCCATTTTCAGAACTTAACTCACATTCATATTTTATCGCTGCAGGAGCATAATTCCAATCAAATATAGCAAAAGTATCTCCTAATGCCTTTAATTTCAAATCAGTCGGTGCAAAACACTCAGGAGCTTTAGAAACTACAATATTATCAACATAAACACTATTTGTTTTGGCCAATCCTTTGAATACAATATATTTACCAGATACTTTATATTGTGAAAAATCTAAAGTTAATTGTTTCAATAATGACGAAGCATATAACTCTTTAACCTCCACAAATGTAGTTTCATCTGATAAATCATCTTGCAAACCAACTTTGAAATAAGTTCCTCCATCTGGGTTATAATAGTTAAATGTCATCATCAAACGCTCACCTGGCAAATTGAATTCAGGCAATGCTAAAACGACTTCTTTATAAAGATGTAACACATTTTTGTCGCCTTCTCCATCACGAGCTTTAGTCAATTTTGGATACATTACACCCAATTCAGTATGTGTTTTGATACGAGTATAACATGCAGGGAAATCCATCGGGTGATTGCTATAAGAATTAAACGATTCGCTATACATCGTTGCTTCACTTATAACATAGGCATCACACTCTGTGCCGAATATCAATGGCTGAATCCAAGCTCCTGTATCTACACCACACACACTACGAGCATATACAGCATAATTAGTAGCCTTAGTCAAATTAGTTAATTCGATTGTATC
The DNA here is from genome assembly GCA_045658305.1 of Candidatus Aphodosoma sp. Taxonomy (GTDB): domain Bacteria; phylum Bacteroidota; class Bacteroidia; order Bacteroidales; family Paludibacteraceae; genus Aphodosoma. The sequence continues at coordinate 14,545 of JAZOUT010000090.1, forward strand.
AAGCGTGCTTACAACTCTCGTCATCGAATCAATATCTTGTATCGCAGGGCCATAAGCCAATTGCACGGCATCAGACATATATTTCAATGCCAATTTTGCCGACGTTGCATCTGCCGAAACAAGTTCAACAGAACGAACATTAGGGCAAGCATCTGCCGCTTCTATTTTAATATTATCGATATAAGCCTCTCCTTGATTATACAATGTAGGTCCTACCTTAAAGGCAATACGAGAATTTGAAAATTCTGCATCTAATGCATTAAACTCAACCTTAACTGTTTCAAATATCACATTGCCATCTACATCCTTACGAGGTTCAAACGACACACATGTTGTTACCTCTTCAAACGTAGAAGCATTATTTGCATCTTTCATAACCCCCACAACAATGTCCGGAGCATAGTACGACGAACGTTGCGACAAATAGTCAAATGTCATTTGCAGCGATGTTGTTGGTGCATCTAATTGTGGCATTACCACAAACATTTCATATTCATTAGAAGGGAACAATTGCAATGAATGCTTACCTTCTGAGAAATTTGATATACTAATTCCTGTAGCAGGACGCCAACTTTCCACACCATTTGGCTTCGTTGTAAATATAGTGAAACATCCATCTTGAGGGTTCTCTATTTTTTCAAAACTATCAAAATATGGAACTGAATTTACCTCTGCACACTCTGTTGTAAACGAAACACTTCTCCATGAGCTCTGTTTATCACCACAATTTGTACGAACATAAAGCATATAATCTGTAAATCCTGCTAAATTCTCAATTGTAAATTGATTAGTCGTAATATTTGTAAACACAGATACATCTTCCAAATATTCATTTGATTTCAAACAAGCATATTGCCATGCAGTCGCTCCAGTAGTGTCATTTATTTCAACCACAGCTGAAGTACCTCCAATTGAATTCAACTTTAACTCAACAGGACGCATACAGCTCTCTATCTTCTCTATTTCAAAATGATTAATAACAATATGAGAAGTCTCAACTCCAGAAGCAGTTCCTTCTATTGAAATTCTTATATCATTACCAACATACGGAGTCAAATCAAATTTCACCTCTGTATAATTTGACAAATCTTTATATCCTTGACCTAAAATAATAGGATATGTTTCTCCGCCATCTATTGATAAACGGATTGTCAACGTATCAGCCATCCTATTAGCTAAACTCATAGTAAGAAGCGCACCCTCCACTCCCTTTAAACTAAATTTAGGAGTCAATATTGTACCTTTTTGACCAGACTTATTAACTTCGTTTTTAGGGAAGTAAATACGATTGTCTTGTTCAATAAACCAACCGCCATTATCTAAATTCTCCCAACAAAGAGGTATTGCACCATACGAATAAGTAGAGAAATCTTCTACATATGGCAAATTCCAAATACCACATTCTGTCGTAATACTACCTATATTGGTAACTGCACTTGACTCAGTTTCAGAGCAAATAGAAGAGATTTCAAAATCGTATGTTGTTGAATGAGACAAACCTGTTATAATAGCAGGATTTGTTGTAACGACAGTATCAACAGCAACACGTTCACCACGTTTAGCTACAATGCGCCAACTTGTTTCCTCTCCCTTAGAAGTCCAGCCAACTATACAACTCTTATCAGTTATATACTCAATCTTAGTCTCTACAGGTTGCTTACAAGTAGGGGCTAATTTAATAGAAATATCGTCTAAATAACAAGAAACATCATCTTGAGGCAAATAGAATACGACATATCGAGAATTTTTGAAATCAGCATAATCAGGCAAATTCAAATCAGAAAAATACATACTCATACGATACCATTTAGAACTTTCTTGAATATGGAAAGTTCCAACAGTTTCGTATGTCGAAATGTCATTTATATCTGTCATAACGCCTATTGCAATATCTACATCGCCCAACGAAGAGCGCACCCAGCCTTCAATCATATAGTCAGCCAAAGACTCTACGTCCAACTCAGGAGACACAACAATAGCCTTAGATGCAGAAAGAGATTGATTTCCTTCTTGTTTTGGATAAGTTGTCAAATTGTGATATTCATAATCGCCCAAGAAAGTCCAACAATTAACTTCATATTCAAATCCTTCACTGAATGGCAATGATTGTGCGGAACAACGTGTACGGAACGAGCCGACTTTGCTCCAAGTGCTCTCGTCGCCTTCTCCACACAAAGATTTGATTGCGTAATAATATTCAGTATTAGGAGTTAAATTTTCCAAATTGGTATATTCGGATGTAACTTCACCATGGAAAATATTACCATTAACCATATCAGGAGCAAACATAAAGTTATTGACACTTAACTGCCATTTGCCAGCAGTCATATCAGTAACCTTTATCGCAGCCGAAGTACTTGCCAAATTAGCGATACCTACAGTAGGAGGCACACAACTCACCTCTTGTACTTTGATATCATCTAAACCAATACTTGTACTTGCATAAGCATAAACTCCCAAATAATACACACCAGTTTCTGGCACTTGGAAATAGCCTGAATGATTTACCCATTCTTGCTCTATTTTTTCTTGTTTTGCCACATATATCAAACTATCAACCACAGGTACTTTTGCATATCCCAAAGATACATAACTTGATGTTCCACCTTGTATAGCATATGTCGAAAGTTCATAATATACACCTGCTTTCAATTTAATTGGGCGATACAACACTGCTGATACACCACTACTCAACCAAGCATATAATCTTCCACTATTCGCAACCATTGATTGATATGTATTATCTCTAACCTCCGTTCTGAAATATCCTCCTTCTCTTATATAACAACCATCCAATTGTTGCGCTTCTCTAAAATCTTCAAAATCCTCTACGAATGGCGTTGCTTTTGTAACTTCAAAAGGTGTACAATGCGTTGTAATTGTCACCTTTTTAGATGACCATTCACCTTTTATCGCTCCACATACATTACGAACATAAACATCATATGTTGTTTCTGGTAACAAATCAGTAACTACAGTAACACAACTATCTGAAGGTACTATTTTTCCCACATTAGGAGAGGCTCCAACACCACAGAAACTCATTTCACAAGTTGTAGTACCTTCATCCAACACACAGACTCTTGCTGTATAAGAAGTTATATTATCAACTTTAAAATCAATCACTGGCTCACAAATTGGCTTTTCTGATATTATAATTTTATCTATATAATCATTAGCCGATGTTAATTGTGTTGAGGTTTGCACAAACATCAAATACTTATCCCCTACTGCATCAAAATCTACTTTATATTGGTAATAACCTTTTTTTGTTACAGCTGGCTCCTCTGTATATGTTGTTGGTATATACAACAATTCTTCTGCACCATTTGTATTTGGAACATTATTCAACATCACTTTAATACCTCCATCCCCAAAATTACGCATCATCATAAACGACACACGATACTCTTTATTAGCCTCAAATCTGAATTGCGGAGTAACTAAGGCTTGACCATTACCAGGCACCTCCATCTGCACACCTGCACCTTCATAAATATATTCAGTACGCTCATGTCTCTCTATAGTTCCTTCTGCACCAGTTGAGCTCCAACAAACAGGAGGAAATGTCAATCCTTCAAAGTTTTCTTCATATGGAAAAGTTGTTATAACCGCACATTCTGTCATAAATTTATAATCAAAATCTACCCATATCGAAGTATCACCTACACCACAATAACTTGCTACCTTACCCGCAATACGATATTCTGTTGAATGAGTCAATCCTTCCAACTTAAATTCAGGGATACCTCCTGTCACTATAACTTTATCCGTCTTTATTGTCTCAAAAGTATTTGGATCTGTCAATCTATAACTTACAACCCATGACGTTTCATTATCACCTTTAACCCATTTCATTCCAAATTCATTTTGAGTTGGAGTCAAAGGTTCTATATCTTTAATCTTACGACATGTTGGCGCATTATATACTCGTATATCATCAACAAACAAATCATTACCTTCTGGTTGAGAAAGCACCTCAAGCATAAAATAAACAGTTCCAGTCAACGGAATATTGTAATCATATTGATACCAACCTGGCTCTTCAACCACTGGTGAATGATAGATACACGCATGTATAACATCAAGTTCTATTGCTCCCATAGTATCTGGCCTATTATTTACCAAAACTCTCACTGGTTCTGGATATTTATCTCCCGATTGGGCAACTATCTCACGTGCGTTACGATACATCCAAAACGAAACATCATAAGATTTTGGTGCGTCAATTTGCATTGCTTGTGTAATAATCGCAGTGCGAGTACCGCCTTTAGTTTTTCTGAAACGCAACACCTTGCGTCCGTCTTTCGCCTCTGTTACAGTAACACCATCAGGATACATCGAATATGTTGGAGTATAAACATCTATACCCTCATTACCATAGTTTTCACCATCGCCATAACCTGCAACAAATTGTTTTACTTGCCAACATTCTGGTATTACGCTTGCGCTTGCCTCGAAGCTTTCGGCAAATACATTCGACTCCATCACATCGCAACTAGTCTTGAACTCAACTGGCAAACTCCACTCACCTTTGTTAGTATCGGAACATACCGAACGTACTTTTACACTATAAGCCGTATTACCTACCAAACCTGTAACCACGCATGGATATGATGTAATTGTTTTAGAAATAACTCCTGATTCAGGAGAAAATACGTTACTAATTTCTACCTCATATTTTCCTGCTTTGCCATATTCCAACCAATCTAATGTAACCTCTTGTGCTAAAATATTTTTCACTTTAATATTTTCCAAACGAGGACAAGTTGGTCGTGGATTTACTCTAACGGCATCAACATACAATCGTCCGCTGACACCTGCAGGCAATGAAATAAACAACGACAAATTCTCTTGATTTTCGTAATATGAAGCATCAGTGCAGAAACGCACCTCACGCCAATTTGAACGAACTTTAATAGTATCTACCAAGAGAATTTCGAATGCATCAGCAGACAATGGATCTGTTGTAAGACCAACATTAAATGGCAAACCAAAATCGCCATAAACCATGAACGAAACTTCCAAGTCATTTGCTGCGTGCGCAAATTGTTCAGAAACTGCGTATGCAGTTTTAGATGCGTTGCCTTGGAACATCAAAGAGTAGCCTGTATCGCCATATCTAAATCCAGAAGTAGAAATCTCTACACCTGCCAAATTTTCAGGATTAACCACCCAGCAAGAAGGAATCAAACGGTCTTCTGCATCAAAATCTACTTTATATGGCAAGGCAACATAATCACACAATGTTCTGAAAGAGAAATCTTCACTCCATTTTGAAGTTCCTTTCATGTCTTCAGAACAATCGGAACATAAACTAACAGTATATGAAGTTTTGCTCTTTAATCCTTCTATTGTAAACAAATAAGAACCGTCGTTCTCAAATCTATAATCATTGTAGTTACCAACTACCGCACCTGTTTCATCTTTCACTCTAATTTTGAAATGAGCAGGCAATGAACCACCATCAGAATTGATTGTCCACATTATTGAAGCACTATTTTGCGATACCGACACCAATTCTATATCCATCGGATATGCACAAATCGACACATCTTCTATTGATACTTTATCAAAATAAAGATACTTTGCACCCTCTGTTTTCTTTCCATAAAATGCAATTTTTATTTTCTTCCCAGTAAACTGCTTCAATGAAATTGTTTTCAATACCCACGTAGGAGAAATCAAACTATCTTCTAACAAAAGACGCGACTCTGAACCATCTTCATTCAAAACATCAACATAGACCGAAAAATCTACAGCTTCATTTTTAAAATAAAAATTAAAATCTTTATCCGATGTCAACATAATCTCAGGTGTACGCAATACACTATATGAACCTCCACCTGCATTAAATCTCATACACATCGCATCAAAAGAATTATCTTTCGCGGCTCTCCACTTATAAGTAGAAGTATTTGTTCCTTCTGAAATTTCCCAATTACTTGGAATACTACTCTGACTAACACTATTAAAGTCCTCATAAAAATTAGACTGAGCTTGCACGTTAAACGCCCAACCCAATAGCAATGTAATAATAAGAAGAAAATAAGATTTTGTTTTCATAATATTATAAGTTTTAGTTTCAATTTTGTAAAGATAGATATATGGAACATCTAATTAAAGCTTACCCCAAAATACATTTGTCATTTGGCAACCTTCTTCGGAATAAATAACTTGAAAGTATGATTATCCTATGAAGAAGTATACTAAAGGTTAGAATTATCCGTCATATTTATAGGGATAAAATAGGCTATTGTAAAATTAGAATTTTATTTATACAACAACTTCTTTATTTAAGGATTTAATAATTATAGGAGCTATAGTAACTATATTTCTATAGCCCCTATAACTCCTAATATTATATCTTATTCGTTACTAAGAATAGTAAATTCTACCCTTCGGTTTTCAGCACGTCCTTCTTCTGTTTTATTAGATTCAATTGGTTCTTTCGAGCCTCGACCATTCCATTCCATACGAGCAGGGTCTATACCTCGTTTAACCATTTCATCAAATACAGATTTAGCACGTCCTTCTGACAATTTTTTATTGTAGCGTTCTGAACCTACATTATCGGTGTGACCTGTAATACGTATTCTCATATTCGGATTAGCTGCCATCAACTGATATAACTCTTCAAGAGATGATGCCGAAATATTTCTAATTGTCGTCTTATCCGTATCGAACAACAAATTACGCAAAATCACAACTGTATTTTTCTTAATTGGTTGCAAGTCTACATACAACGTATCACTTATTACATTAAACAATGTATCATGGAAATCAATGTATCCAGGACGTGAAACAAAGAGTCCATACTTGCCATTATCAATTTGTTCTTCTACGAAACCTGTCTCTTTGTCTGTCATACCAGCAAATATAGTATCTGTATTTTCACCTAAATTATATACTTTAACAACCGCATCCAATGGTTCTTGTGTTTCATAGTCATTAACAAACAAGTAGAAGTATGTTGGATCTGGGATGAAAGTCACATCTCTGATAACTGGACGACGTACTTTGCGTTTTGGTTTTGGTTTTGGCGCTTTATCAATACCTAACAATACTGTAAATTTAGCACCTACTACTAATGAATTCAAATTAGCCAATTTACCTTCACTATTTTTTACAGATAAAATACTATTGTTTTGAAATTGACCATTTTCAATATTCGACAATGGCACTTCAAAAGTTCCATCACCATTATCTTTCATCTCTGGAAAATTAAACAATAAACCATTAGGTGTATTTTTGTTTATATTCATAAGACCGTAATCAACGAAAGCACCTACTCTATAAGACAATTTACGTTTCTCTTTACCTGCACCATATTCCAATGCTGATGCTGGGAAATATTCATCGAGACATATACCCGCTTCTAACGAAAGAGCTACATCAAGACCAAATTTCAATTTACTACCATATTTTGCCTCTTGAGTATTCAAATTATGAGTAGGCATATTTTCTAAGTTATCAATCAAAGTAGGATCGACAAGATATGTTGTAACATCACTCTTCATTGAATAATTGCCCAACAAACCTAATCCTGCTTTTGCACCAGCCAAGAAATAGAATTGGTTGAATTCTGCACCAAACATAATAGGTATATTCAATGACATACGATTTTGAGCCTCACGATATTTAGCTGACTTCAAAACATACAACATTTCTTGTTGAACTTGTTGGTCCTTATATATATATTTACCTGAATAATCAAAATCATCCAAACGAGTTGTAGAATTTAAATACATAAATTCCAATCCCGCACGAAAATTAAAATTAGATTTATGTTTCATAAAGTAGCCAACACCGAGCATACCAGTACCGCCACCAGGCACTGATGTACCTTCGATTCCATGCAATAATGCAGAGTAACCACCTCCGCCATAAACATCAATATAAGAACTAAATGTTTTTGGCGCACTCTCTTTCTCTTTTTTGCGCTTACGTTTTTGGGCTTCCACATCCGAAAATGGCAAAATCAAAAACACAGCCAACAATAACAATGTAATTTTTGTTAAGTGTTTCATAATGATAAATTTTATTGGTTATTTTATTATTTTCTTTCTACAACTATTTTCCTCACCTCTATATCCCCATTCAAATAATTAAACTGCATTATATAAATACCTACTTCTTTCGGCATATCTATCACATTCATTCCTTCTTCCAAATCAGATACCGAATATAACAATCCTGACATGCTATACACATAACATTTTGCAGCTTCAGATATTTCAACATTAATTACATCACTCGAAAATATCACAACACCCGAATTTTCCATTTCCGATTCTGAAAACTCAGTAGGAGTTATCGAACAAGTAAAAGCAGAAACTCCATCATCTGCACGAGTAATTAACACTTGATATTCTCCATCAAAATCCAAATTTTCACTTGTATAATATTGCGATGTTGTAAATCCCTCCAATAATTGCCCATTCAAAAACCATTGATATGCCACAAATTCATAACCTCCATTATAGTCTTTATTCTTCACTGCCAACACATCATTCCAACGTTGAGCAATAATAGTATCAGGATACAAAACATCAAACACCAAAGTTGTATCCAAATCGCCACAATCGCTATTATAGAATGTGAATTTAGCCTCATAGCTATCTGGTCTTACTTTCTCTGGTACATCCAATTCGATAAACTCAACTTCGCCCAAACTATCCAAAACTTCAACATCTTTAAAGCCTGCGCTCTTCGCCTTATCGGAATAAGCCACACTATAGCCTGTCAACTTACCACTATTTAAGGTATAATCTATCTCAACCTTATCATCATCAGCACAAATAGTAGGCATATCAAAATTCAAAACCAATGATTCCAACACATTCAAATTCAATATATAGTACAATGAATCACAACCCAACGAACTTGCAACACCTTTTTCATACACACCAGTTTGCATCAATGTGTCATACTCTGTTCCTACATTCCAAACAAATGGTAACATTGATGTGCAAATCATACTATCAACAACTATCGTATCCGCCACCAATGTTTTTAATGTCAATTGCAATATCGAATCACAGCCATGCACAGATTGCAATGTATCAATATATTCACCCGGTTCAGTATATGTTTTACCATTAAATACCACCTCGCTACCATCACAAACATAACGTACTGTTTCGGCAAACGACGGCTGCAATTTTGGCACTTTTAACGTATATTCTTTAATGTCTTCACATGTATTAAACATGCCCTTCATGACAACTACAAACGTATCACCTTCATTTGGAGCAATTATGCGCATAGAAGGGTCAGAGGCAATAGTTGTACCGTTCTCAAAAAGAGTATTTTTCTCGCTTCGTATCTCAAAATAGTAGTCTTTAATCGTAGCCACAGAGGTTGCAACATCCAACGTATCAGTCACATTACCATCTTTGTCCATCTTCAAATCTACCATCTTACTCTTATTGAGCAACTCTACATAATTCACACAATTTTCTGGTTTAACTGCGTAATCCATACCAACTTTAGGTACGCGTGGCCAAACATTTGCATTCAATGTAAAGTAGCATCCATTATCCTCTGGATAAATCAAATCCACCGAATAAGAGGTTATTTCATCTTCAGGCACTACAAAATATTGTTCTGTACTTACTGGTGTTTTATTTGCATCGCCTTGAACATACCACAAATAATTAAAACCTGCAGGCACATACAAAGTATCGGCTTTCTCCGTACAACTCATACCCTCGATTTCGCCTTCAGTACAATCCAACACAAAATATCCGTATGCAAAGTGATAGTTAGCCACACAAGCTGTCAATTTAATACGTATCTTCACAGTCGTACCCATATAATCTGCCAAGTTAATACCCAAAGTAGTCCAATCTAACCATTTAATCGGACATTCATGGCTTATCACCTCGCCCTCTTTTGGCTGATACGTTTTCCAACCTCGAGTATTGCCTTCCGACACATCACGAGCATTAAAATCTGCCGATGCACATGCCAATACACGCTCACGACCTATCGATGTATTCACAATCTCTACCTTAATACTTGTTTGCTCATCTGGAGCATGGTGAGCAGCATATTGCAATACGGCAGCATATTTCAACAACAACACCGATTTATCCTCTGGTATTGTATATGTATATTCTATAACACCCGATGGCGAACCATGATCCGAAGTTGGCGAATCGCCATGAGGGCCCTCTGTCCAGTTTCCCAAACGCACAGAAGCCATCTCTCCTTCAGGCACAGTCTTCAACTGATAGCCTGTCAAACGGTCATATTCGTCTTGCATATAATGCACTGTATGAATACTATGACGACTTTCATATCCATAATCTATTGCACGATTTTGCTCTTTAGGGCTATCGAATATTCCAAAATAACACGCAGTCGCATCGTTAGTAAAATCCATATAGTTCAAACAATGTTTTGCATCGTCATATACTATATAATTCGCCTTTTCAACCCACATACTTGTATCATTAGCACACAAAGCTCTAATTCTGAAATTATATACACCTTCAGGTATTGTTGAGTATGGAATAGAATATTCAGTTGTAGCTATACCTTTAATTGTTACGACAGCAGTATCCTTCAACGAACTAATTCTATTATACATTATTTCATACTCCGTAGCTTTACCAGTCCACGACAATTTAATACCAGTTGCTTCTTTGTCAATAAGTATATTAGATGGTTTTGTTGCACATGAATTAGGCGATTTTGCTCTATCGAACTGAATATTATCAATACAAGGACCTGGTGCATAAATATTCTTATCGCCATCTTCTTTGAATAAGAATACCAAATAATAATATCCCGAATCAGGAGCTTCGACTTGACCTTCAACTTGAGCCCACAACGAAGTCTTAAACACCTCCTCACCTTTTGAACTTACAAATTTATTATCTATTGCATATTGAGGGAATGTACCCATCGAAGTTGTTGTTGGCTTATTACCTTTTAAAAAAGCAACTCGCATCACATCCGACTCTTCATGATCCTCACCTTGCATACGATATTCAAACATCAAATCATATTTTCCAGCAGCCAAATAAAAAGACTTATACGCTATTACCACACTACCCGATGTAGTAAACGAATACCCAGCAGTTTTTGCAGAGTCAGTCGATACATACATTGCATTACTACCCATACGATGTACCGCATTACCAATAGCAAAGGTATGACCTACTTTTGCACGTTTCTCAAACTTCCATCCATATGTTCCCATAGTATCTTCAGGATTTTCAAAGCCACAAAAATAAGGCAAAGAAGAATAACCTGCAGGTTGTCCACAAACCACAAGGCTTACCGACAACAAAATAAATAATAACACGTGTTGAATAAATTTCATGATATTCATAGATTTTTGTTTGTTCATTTATTAGTCCTATAACAAATCATAAGACATATTTTTACAATCTGTACTCTTACCAATACGAAACATATACGAAGGATATACGAAACATAACAAAACATTCACCCCAACAAAAAATCCCCCCTATATTAACTATTTTCTACTTTTATTCAATTACCACTTTTCTTATCACTCTCTCATTCCCCAGCACAAGCTCCAACAAATAAACTCCTTGTATTTGTGGCGTACTACTCAAATACCCATCTCCAATCATAACCTCTTCTCCCATCAACACACCTGCAACACTCCACCAACGAACCACACACTCATCTCCACCCTCTTCAAACAATACAATAGCCCTCTCTCCCACATCAACTCTATTAGAAGCCACATCAACACCCAAACTCTCTACATTTTCCACCTCCACACCTGTATCAAAACGCAATCCACAACTCATAATTTCTACATCTTCTCCTTTCCTAATCAAACCAACAGTGTACACATCATCACCATTAACCGCACCTTCTTCCAATAAATATATATAGGTGTCATTTTCACCTTCCATTGGCACTCCATTTTTGTACCATTGTATATAATCAAAATCGAATCCGCCATTGTTTTCTGAATCCAACAATGTCATCAAATTACCAAATTTCTGTTCTATCGTTTTAGCAGAATACAGAATATTCAATTTAATAACATTATTACAAGCCTGCTCTACACCTCTTTCATCTATATAATAAAACACCACATTCATCACATACTCGCCAGGTATCAGCGGATTGATCTCACCAGTTTTATCTGATATTTCATCCGCCTTCAATTCAATAACATTACCTTCAGACAATGGCCTTTTTGATATATCTTTCAAACCTATTGCTTTAGCAGGATCGCTGAATTGGATTTCATACGATTCAAACATAATATCACCCACACCATATTCAATCACCAAATCATCTCCACTACACAACTCAATAATCTCAGGTATATCTAATTTTGCCACAGTCAAAAACAATGTCACAACCGTATCACACTCACAACTACTTGCACTATCAGCCTTATTCACTGTGCGATATTTACCTGAACGAGTAAATTCTTGTCCATTAAGAATATATGACTCATTACCACACAAATAAGCCGATATAGAATCTCTCTCTTTTGGTATCACTTTCAAATCAAGATATACAGTAGAATCGCAACCACCAAACGAAGTTCCACGATATACACGATAAATGCCCTCTTGCATATATCTACGACCCTCTATTTTCACCGATTTACCTTCACAAATAGTATCGCATATAGTATCTACAACAGCACCCAATCGTGGTACATTCACCGTAATTATGGTATCATCGATACACTCGTCTTCCGAAATACCAGCCTCCAATCTCACATCAAACTGACCTCCGCCATTAGGGAATCTGTATTCAAGAGTATCTCCCTCGTGTATCAAAGTCCAATTTTCATCCTCTTTCAAATACCATCTATGTGTTTCACATTTTTCACCAGTTGCACCTCGTGCAGTAGTTACGTGACTAGTATTTTGAAACTTCATATAGTTCTCATTACAATAACGAGGCACCCATTTAGGAGAGAACTGTGCTTTTGGAAATCTTGGCAAAAGACTCGCATCCAACTCAAAATAACAAGCTGAGTCTTGCGCAAACATCACCTTACATCTATATAAAGCAGTATCATTTTTCTCTACTCCTTGAAGATTTTGCGTTGTACACACAGTTTTATTGTCACGCACGCGATACCATCTGTAGTTAAATCCTACTGGGGCATAAATATTTGCTCCTGCATTTTCACCACACGACAAACCTTCAATCGTAGCCTGCTCACAATTCAATGTAAAATACGCATATCCAAAGTGGCCAGCTTGCGCACAATCAAAAGTAGTCAGACGTATTTTATATTTCAAAGGACCATTTTTCGCATATTGCGACATATTGATACCCACCGTAGTCCACTCTTTCCATAATATCGGAGTAGCAGCATTAATTATATGCCAAGTGCCATCAGCATTTGGATTATTTATCAATTCTTTTGTATCAGCTACAAAGTTTGCGTCACCACAACCCGAAGCATCAAGTGGATTATCATGCTCATCAAGCAATTCAAGCATAAACACAGGTTGTTCCTCTCTATCATGACCTGGGTCTTCAATCACAATTGCATATTTAAGCAATAGAATCATATTAGAGCCAGAATCTAATTGATGTGTATATGTAACACTTTCAAAACCACCACCATTAAAATTCTGAGCTTGTCCGCTCAACCAATTACCCAATCTTACAGAGACCACCTCTCCCTCAGGAACAGTAGGCAATTCATTTCCAGTACGAGCATCCATCTCACCTGGCAGATAGTGTGTAGTATGGCGAGAGAACTCTGAACTATAACCATAATCAACTGCACCAAAACGTTCAGAACCAGATTCTACATTTGGTGAGAATTTACCCTCAAAAAACATACCCCCAATTTTATGCACACCTGTTTCACATAAGGTACCCTCTCTTTCCCAATTTATAAAGTCAATACAATGCGATTCTGCATTATATACTAATACACTATTCTTCACAACCCACACCGATGTATCATCAGGACAACAACTACGAACAAAAATATCATACACACCCTCTTCCATATCTTTTACGGTATGCGAAGTTTGATTAATACCTGTTACATGATGCACTTCAGATTCTCCAGAGCGTCTGTACATCAACTCATAACCAGTAGCACCACCATCCCAACGCACTACAATATCCGATGACAAAGCATTTGTCCTCACATTTTCTGGTTTACCACATCCTTGTGCACCAATTTGTATGTTATCTATCACTATCGATGGTAAACTTGGAGTATTATTGCTCGCATCATTCTTCCACACAAAAACCAATTTATATGCTGCTGTCGATTGTTGCGTAATTGTTGTTGTAGAGGTTTTCCACTCTTTCGAACCACACAAAAAGTCAACACCATCAAACGACAAACGTGTATTTTTAATAAAGGTAGGTTCTGTTGTAGCACTACTATTAGTAGTTTGTTTAGAAGAAACCCAGCATACACACAAACCATCAGCTCCTAATTCCCCTTCACATTTCCAAGTAAAACTCAAATCGTATGTCCCTTTTGGCAAAGAAATCTCTTTATAAGCGATATTATAAACCTGAGTATTCTTGTATGACAACGTTTTTCCACCATCCGCACTTATATACAAAGCATTTTTACCAACAAAAGATTCTGCATTTGAAATGTACCATTTATTCTCTGCTTTTGCTCCATTAGGACCAGCATTCAACGTCCAACTACTATAAGTTATAGAATCTTCAAACCCCTCAAAATAAGGCAATTTCTCATACGTTTGTCCAAACAAACTGTTTGTTACAAAAAGCAACAAGACAATAACGTAAAGCATACCTTTGTTTCGCATTGCTAATAAAGAATTTAATGCCATAAACATAATAAACTAAGATTGTTTTTGATGATAATAGAATTTAGCAGGCAAATTTAATCAAAAATATTGATACACACAACTATTTCATAATATTTTCGTAAAAAAAACACAATAGTACATGTTTTTTTCATTTAACACTCGTTTTTACTTGGTAAATTCTATATTTTTTACTACCTTTGCAGTTTGACTAAAAATTCATCTAATAACTCTCGCTACGCACTACTAAAATTATGAAAACAAACAAAATACTACTAATTTTACTCACACTTAGTTTGAACTTGCCTGTCTTCTCGCAAGCCGACCCAACAGTACCATCTCAAACAACGACAAACACGCCTACTACAACTATCGAATCATCAAAAATTCCCGATTTAATCGAGTTTTTTCAATCATATACCAATCAAAATTTTATAGGTATAAATAGCTTAGATAATCTTCTTTTAGGTTCTGATTCAACATTGGGTTTTAGCACAAAATTGTCACTTGATTCTATGCCTGATTCCTTATATATCGCTTGTAGTAATTATTGTTATCCAACCGAAAGTCAACGTGTCACTTCGCGTTTTGGCATTCGTGGTTCACGTTTTCACTATGGAATTGATGTTGGAGTGAGATATGGCGACACTATACGTGCACCTTTCTCGGGCACTGTTCGCACTGCCGCTTATCAACGAGGCGGATATGGCCACTACATTATTATCACACATGATAATGGCATCGAATCCATAATGGCTCACTTTTCACGTAGATTAGTCAAAGAGGGTGACCAAGTCATTGCAGGACAACCTATAGGTTTAGGTGGTAGCACTGGTCGATCAACAGGTCCTCACCTCCACCTCGAATTCCGCCTTTTTGGCAATGCCTTTAATCCAGAAAAACTGATTGACTTTAACACACGCAACATATATCTATCTGATGTTGAGAATCATTACTTAATGACCAAAGCCGACACCTACTCTCATCGTCCACAACTCGAAGAGATGAAGCGTGCAGCATACCACCGTGTCCGCTCAGGCGAAACCCTCTCTCACATTGCCCGCCGCTATGGCACCACCGTCAGCCGCCTCTGTTCCCTCAACCGCATCAAACAAACATCCATAATCCGCATAGGACAAAAAATCAGATACAGATAACTTCTAAAGACAGAATAACAAAAAAACAAAAATATATTCCATTAACGCTAATTTTCACAAATTATCCATTAAAGTCTTTATTTACGAATAATTAATGGATATTTACGTTCAAAAAATTATGTTATTATGTTCTTATGTCTTCTTTCAAAAAATATCATGTTTAACTAAAAAATACCATTTGAAAAATGTTTAATTTAGCAGTCTTAGGTGGTGGCCCTGCTGGCTACACCGCAGCCGAACGCGCTGCACAAGCCGGACACAATGTAGTCCTTTTCGAGAAAAACGCCCTCGGTGGCACTTGTCTCAACGTTGGTTGTATCCCAACCAAAACACTTCTCTACTCATCTAAACTCTACTACAATGCTGTGAATGGCAGTAAGTATGGTATCAAAGCTGAGGGTGTTCAATTTGAATACGACAAAATTGTAGCTCGCAAAAACAAAGTAGTGCGTAAACTCATCGCTGGTATCAAAGCCAAAATGACTAACAACAACGTAACAGTCATCAATGGCGAAGCTACAGTAGTCGAAAACACCAACGGCGTAGTCACTATCGCTTGTGGCGAAGAGCAATACCAAGCCGAAAAACTCCTCATCTGCACTGGCTCACAAGTGGCTATCCCACCAATCCCAGGCGTAGACACAGCTGAATATTGGACCTCTACCGAAGCCCTCGAAACTAAAGAAGTACCTGAATCACTCGTAGTTATCGGTGGTGGCGTTATCGGTATCGAATTCGCAGGATTGTTTGCTACATTTGGCACAAAAGTAACAGTTATCGAAATGGCACCAGAAATCCTCCCTGGCATCGACACCGAAATCTCATCTATGCTCCGCGCCGAGTTGGCTAAAAAAGGTGTTGAATTCCACCTCTCATCTAAAGTGCTCCACGTAGCAACTGGTTGCGTAACATATTCTGATGCCGAAGGCGAACACAAAGCCGAAGCCACTAACGTGCTCCTCTGCGTAGGCCGTAAACCAAACCTTGCAGGCACCGAAGCCCTCGGACTCGAACCATTCCGCAATGGCATCAAAGTGGATGAACACATGCGCACATCAGCCTCTAACGTATGGGCAGCAGGCGACGTTACTGCATTCTCGCTCCTTGCACACACAGCAGTTCGCGAAGCAGAAGTGGCTGTGAACGACATTGTTGGCATCGACGACACTATGCACTATCGCGCTATCCCTGGCGTAATCTACACATCGCCTGAAGTGGCTGGTTGTGGTGCTACAGAAGATGCATTGAAAGCTGAAGGTCATGAATATCACGTACACAAATTGGCTATGACATATTCAGGTCGTTTCGTGGCAGAAAATGAAGGTGGCAATGGTATTTGCAAAATCATTACTGATGCCGAAAACCACGTAATTGGCGCACACCTCATCGGCAATCCAGCATCAGAGTTGATATCAACAGCATGCGTAGCCATCGAAGCAGGCATGACTATTGAGCAACTCAAAAAAGTGGTATTTCCACACCCAACAGTTGCCGAGATATTCAAAGAAACAATTAGCGAATAAATAACAATAAATTGAATGCATTATGTATTCAATTTATTGTTAAAATTCTATTATAAAAAATAAAAAAGACATTGTCAAGAAATTTACTCCTGACAATGTCTTTTTTATATTCCCCCAGAATTATTCCACTATAATCTTACCTTGATAAGATTTGCCATTACCTGCAATGATACGTACAATATACATTCCACGCTCTGACAATCCTGTTACTTCAATTGGATAGATTGATGGATATTCTACATAGACACGTTGACCTATTGCATTGAAGACCTCAACAACCATACCATCACGTTCTTCCGCTGTAAATTCTGCATTGATATACAATGTTCCATTTACTGCTACTGGGTTAGGTACCATTACCAAATCACTCGAATTTACATTATCTACAGATAC
>JAZOUT010000091.1:0-18060 GCA_045658305.1 Candidatus Aphodosoma sp.
CAGAGTTGGATAAGATAATAGTGGATGGTGAGGTAAGGCAGGGGATGTTGCAAGCGTATGATGAGATAATTGATGTGTTGGGTGAGGCAGGGGCAGATGCTCGTTGTGCTGAAAAGATTTATAAAGGGTGGTGATTGTGAACTTGATATCATTTTTGTCTCACACGGAACGCATGGAAAACACGGAATAAATATGTTTACTTCTTACGGATTTTTTATTTGAGATTCGCGATTTTTCAGCTACGCTAAAAAATCAGCTTTACGGATGACACGGATTGTCTTACGGCGTTTTTATGATGAGCAGATGTTAGTTTGTTGATTTTTTGATGGTTATTATATAGAGTTCTCTCGACAGTGTCGGGGGAATTTTTTTTGTGGGGTTTGGGAATCTTTAGGGATGGGAGAAGGTAGAGTTATAGTATGTTTATAGTATATTTATCCTATATTTATAGTATATTTATCCTATATTGTAGATAAGGAATAGGGGATAAGTTTTTGGTTTGTGTGGTGTTGATTTGTAGTTGGTTATTGGGTTGATTTTTAGGAAATGGCAGAAAGTGGTAGGAAAGACTTGACTTTGAAAGAAAAATTTTGTATATTTGCAGATTGAAAAATAGATTAGGAATACTATTTTAAGTACAAAACAACTCGTGAGTGCACTCACGACTTCAAATTTTGATTCTTGTTTTATTTTATAGTCAAAGTGATACAATTGTGAAACAAGTTGTTTCGTAATTGAATAAGAGTTTTTATTGTTGCGTGTAGGAATGTTAGAAGGTGAGGGTGAATTGGTTGAAAAATAATTATAGTAAGAGACTTGACTTTTGCGGAAAAATTTTGTATCTTTGCAGTGTGTAATGAGAATTTTTATAGAAAATTATGCTTACGTTATCTCAATTAGAACAATATTTATCAAAGGCGGCTTGGATATTGAAAGGACCTGTTGATGCTGCTGATTTTAAGGTGTATATATTTCCATTGCTTTTCTTTAAGCGTATTTCGGATGTGTATGACGAAGAATATGCAGAGGCAATGGCTGAGAGTGATGGTGATAGTGAATATGCTTTAGCGGCAGAGATGCATCGTTTTATTATTCCAGAGGGGTGCCATTGGAATGATGTGCGTGCGGTTACTACCAACGTAGGTAGTGCAATTAAGGGTGCATTTTCTCAAATAGAACAGGCAAATCCGCAATATTTGGCAAATATTTTTGGCGATGCAGCATGGACTAATAAAGATAAACTTTCGGATGAATTGTTGTGTAGATTGATTGAACATTATTCGCAATATAATCTGTCGAATTCGAATGTTGAACCAGACATATTAGGACGAGCATACGAGTATTTGATTAAGATGTTTGCGGACCAAACAAATAAAAAAGCGGGCGAATTTTATACACCTCGTTCGGTTGTTCATTTGATGGGGATGATTGTTAATCCACAATCGGGAGAAACTATTTATGACCCTGCATGTGGTACTGCCGGTATGTTGCTTGAATGTATAGAGCAAGTGAAGAAGAAAGGGGGTGATTTTCGTACCCTTAAATTGTATGGTCAGGAGAAAAATCTAACAACATCTACTATTGCGCGGATGAACATGTTTTTGCATGGAGTAGAAGATTTTTACATAGAGCGAGGAGATACGCTTAGAGATCCGAAGTTTTTTGAATATGACCAGATGAAGCAGTTTGATGTTGTTATTGCTAATCCACCATTTTCGTTGAGTGATTGGGGAGCAGAACTTTGGGCAGATGATATTTATGGTCGTAATATAGCAGGTATTCCTCCTAAGGGGAATGGAGATATGGCTTGGGTTCAGCACATGATAAAATCGATGAATGAAACAGGTGGACGTGTTGCTATAGTGTTGCCTCATGGTGCATTGTTTCGTAAAAATGCAGAGGCAAAAATACGCTCTGTGTTGTTAGAAAACGACTTGTTGGAGGCTGTTATTGGTTTGGGTGAAAACATCTTTTATGGAGCAACACTTTCGGCTTGTATAATGGTATTTAGGGCACAAAAAGATGAAGCTCGAAAAGGGAAATTTATTTTTATTGATGCGGCAGATCAGGTGCGAAAAGGTCGTGCCCAAAATACATTAGAACCTGAACATATAGATACTATTTATCAGTGGTATTTAGACTTTAAAGATGTAAAAAATCATGTTAAGATTGTTACTTTGGAAGATGTAAGAGCAAACAATTTCAACTTGAATATTCCTCTTTATGTAGAAAAAGAGATTGTGGATAATTTGCCAACATTGGAAGAAGCAAAAGCGCAATTGAGAGAGGCAGTGCAAGAGGCAAGAGAGGCAGAAGAGAGATTTAAACAACTATTAAATGAATTTATGAAATGACACTAAAAGAACTTGAATCATATCTTTGGGGGGCAGCAACATATTTGCGTGGATTTATTGATGCTGGTGATTATAAACAATATATATTTCCTTTATTGTTTTATAAACGCATCTGTGATGTTTATGATGAGGAGTATGAAGAGGCTTTGGCTGAGAGTGATGGTGACTTGGAATATGCTGCATTTGATGAGAATCATAGATTTAAGGTACCAGTCGAAGCGCATTGGAATCAGGTACGTAGCACGACAGTGAATGTTGGTCAAGCCATCAATAAAGCATTAAACGAAATACAGAAAGTCAATGCACAGCAGTTGCAAGGAATATTTGGTGATGCCGATTGGACAAATAAAGAGCGATTGACTGACGAAATGTTGTGTAAACTTATAGAGCATTTTTCAAGTAAAAATCTAAATATCAAAAACGTGCCTAATGACGAATTGGGTAATGCATACGAATTTTTGATTAAAAAATTTGCCGATGATAGTGGTCATACTGCAGCAGAGTTTTACACTAATCGCACAGTGGTGAAATTGATGACATTGATTGCCGATCCACATGAATATGATAGTATTTATGATCCGACTTGCGGTAGTGGAGGTTTGTTGCTCAATTGTGCGATGATGCTCAAAGAGCAAGGGAAGGAATATCGCACTTTGCGACTTTATGGGCAGGAGATAAATTTGATTACATCGGGTATTGCGCGTATGAATATGTTGTTGCATGGGTTTGAGGAGTTTAATGTGGTTAGAGGCAATACATTGAGTAATCCACTTTTTATGGAGTATGACGAATTGCAACAATTTGATGTAGTATTGGCAAATCCTCCGTATTCGATTAAGAGTTGGGATCAAGCAGCGTTTACAAATGATGTTTTTGGTCGTAATATTTGGGGAACACCACCGCAAGGTTGTGCCGATTATGCATTTCAACAACATATAATGAAGAGTTTGAAATCAGATACAGGTCGTTGTGTAGTGTTGTGGCCACATGGCATTTTGTTTCGTGATGCAGAGAAAGAGATGCGTCGTAAGATGATAGAGAGTGATTGCGTAGATTGTGTTATAGGTTTAGGAGCTAATCTTTTTTATAATTCACCGATGGAGGCTTGTTTGTTAATATGTCGCACAAAGAAACCAGCAGAGCGTAAAGGTAAAATACTTTTTATTAATGCAGTAGATGAAGTGAAACGCGAAAAAACGATTAGTACCCTTGAGGAGCAACATATCGAGAAAATATTTAAGGCATATAAAGAGTATAAGAATGTAGAAGGATTTGCAAAAGTAGTTTCGAATGAAGATATATTGAATAATGGAGCTACATTGAATATTAGTCAGTATGTTTCGCGATTGGAAGTAAAAGATAATGCACCGAAACAATCGTTTGGCGAATTATATGCAGAATGGGAACAGTGTAGGAGTGAATTATCTAAAGCATTGGAACACCTATTAAATGAAAATTAGTATGGATATATTACATCAAAATCTGATAGAGCGTAAGCAATATATGCAACAACTGCGCAACTTAAAGGACCAGAATATCATAAAGGTGATATCTGGTGTGCGTCGTTGCGGGAAATCTACATTGTTGATGATGTTTGCTGACGAACTTGTTAGAGGTGGTGTTGCTGTAGAGCAGATACAATTTTATAATTTTGAAGATCTTGATACGTTAGCCATTGGTGATATATTCCAAATACATACACATATAAAAGAGCGTTTGGTGGCAGATAAGCCTAATTATATATTTTTAGATGAGATACAAAATGTAGCGGGCTTTCAACGACTTGTGGATAGTTTGTATATCAAACCAAATGTAGATGTTTATATTACAGGTTCTAATGCATATATGCTATCAGGCGAATTGGCTACATTGCTTACAGGACGATATGTAGAGATAAATCTATTACCATTGCAATTCTCTGAATATTATGATTTTATGGTGTTAAAATCGCCAAACTTGTCAAAAAATGAAATTTTGGCGAATTTTATATATTATGGAGGAATACCAGAGTATCACAAACAATTGAGTATTAGTGAAAAACAAGCTGATTTATTTGCCGATAGCATATTAAAAACAATTATAGAAAAAGATATATTTCAGCGATTGAATATAACAAATAAACATGATTTCAATAAAATAGTTGATTTTATATTTGATACCGTTGGTTCATACGTGTCGCCACGTTCAATATCAGATACATTACGTTCAAACGGAACTGTAGTTGATAAGGAGACTGTGGCAAAATATCTTGATGCCTTATGTGAAGCCTATTTGATATATAAAGTACCTCGATTTGAGATAAAAGGCAAAGGATTGTTGCAAACATTGAATAAATATTATGTGGTTGATCCATGTTTTGCTAAAGTGCGTTTGAAGAAAGCAGTGTTGAAAGACCGTTCGCATTGGTTAGAGAATATGGTGTATCTCGAGTTGGTTCGTCGTAATAAAGATGTGTTTATCGGGAAACGAAATAATTTAGAAGTAGATTTTGTGGTTATTGATTATAATGGCTATACCTCATATTATCAAGTGTCATGGACAACGGAAAATGCCGATACATTAGAACGAGAATTGGCATCACTTCGGGCAATAAAAGATTCTACACCGAAGTACCTTTTGACTACCGATGTAGATTTCAATCCTGTTTATGATGGAATACGAAAACTGAATGTTATAGATTGGATGTTACAAAATGAGTAAAAATTATTTTGGTTAAGATAATGAAAGATATTATAATAGATAAAACAGGGTGGAAAAAATGGAGGTTTGATGAGGTGTGTCGACAAGTTAATGTTTCATCTAAAAACCCCAAGGCGGATGGACTTTATTATGTAGTCGGACTTGAACATATTGAGCCAGGCAATTTGCATATAACTAAGTGGGATACATTAGAAAAGGAAACAACTTTTACACGTAAGTTTGTAAAAGGGCAAGTGCTTTTTGGTCGTCGTAGAGCATATCAGCGTAAAGTTGCATACGCAGAGTTTGATGGAATATGTTCGGGTGATATACTTGTGTTTGAGGCGATAGAAGATAATTTGCTTCCAGAGTTGTTGCCTTTTTTGATTCAAAGTGATGGTTTCTTTGAGAAAGCTTTAGCCACTTCTGCGGGGTCGTTATCTCCCCGAACAAAATTTAAAGAACTTGCAGATTATGAATTTCTGCTACCACCAAAAGCAGAACAAAAGCGTTTAGCCGAATTACTTTGGGCCGCCGATGAAATGATTGAAAAGGAGAAGAAAGAGATGGAAATGGTGAAAGTATTGTTTAACGAGCAAAAATCAGAGTTAATTTGGGATAAACAGTTTGATCAAGAAAAGCTTGTTACAGTTTCAAATATTGGGTTAAAAGATGGAGACTGGATAGAAAGTAAGGATCAGGCAGAGTCAGGTATAAGGCTTATACAATTAGCTGATATTGGAGATGGTTATTTTATAAATAAATCTAGTCGGTTTATAAGTGATAAAACTTTTACTCAATTACATTGTTTTGAAATTTTTCCTAATGATATATTATTAGCAAGGATGCCAGATCCTATTGGTCGTTCGTGTATATTACCACAATTAAATGAGAGATGTATTACTGCTGTTGATGTGTGTGTAATTAGAGTTGATGAATTAAAGTATAATACTAAGTATATTAATTATTTAATTAATACTCCTATGTTTCGAAAAATTGTCATTGAACAATCATCAGGAACAACAAGACAAAGAATTAGTAGAAAAAATTTAGAGAAAATATTTATACCATTGCCATCAAAAGAGGTACAAAATAATATTGTAAAAATAATTACTGAAATAGAAAATTTAGTTTTATCATTGCAAAAACAAATAAACGTATCAGAACAATTAAAACAAAATTTAATTAATAAAATATTTTAATGTTATGGGTAGAGTAAAACAGCTTACACAGATAATAAATGCATCTGAAAAGTATGAGTTTGATAAAATTGTAAAATCTTATTTGAAAAATATTTATGGATATGAACGGATTGTTGTGACAGATGGCAAGGATGATGCAGGCCTAGATATAAGGGTGTTTGATATTGGTGCTGAGAAAATTCAATATCAAATGACCACACAAAAATCAGAAACTACTCAACAGAATTCTCAATTGAAAACTAAGATTTTTGAGGATATTCAAAAGTCATCTGTTAATGCAAAAGAATATGGATATAGCAATAATTTATACTTCTTTTATTCGTATGTCTTAGCAAATAAGGTCAAAAATAAATATAAGCAAGAAGCCTTAATACAATATAATATTAATTTAGAAATTATAGATGCAAAGCAGATTGCAGAAGAATCAGAAGACTGTTTGGCATTGCAACAAACAATATATGAACAAAGTGGTTTATCTGACTTTTGTTTGAAAAGTTCTTTGTATGAAGATAAAAATAAATGTTTAATGTATGATCTTGTAAGTTTTGGCAAATGTTCTGATTTAAAATTAGAGATTGTAGAAGCATATATTCTTCAATGCTTATTTGAAAAGGAATATATGACAAAAGACCAGATTTCTTATTATTGTATTGAAAAATTTGCATCAAAAGAAAATCCAACATTTTACTCTAATTTAATTAATAAGCTGTATAATATAGATAAAAAATTGCAATATTACAAGAAGACACAATGTTATTCTTTATCAATTGATGTGCGGGATGTCTTTAAGAAACGTATAGAGCAAATTAAGTTAGATGAGTTTGCTTTTGTTAATGAAATAGGAGTTGTATTAGAGAAGTATAATCAAGTTCATTTACTTGATTATTATGTTTCTGCTTTAACGGAATTATATACAGATGCGTTTTGTAAAAGGATTGAATTTAAGCAATATTTAGATAATGAAGATAATGTGTTGAAACGTATCTTGGCATATTCTAAAAAATTATTAATGGAAAAAGATGCAGAGTCAATGTTAAAACAACTGTTTTCTGTGTGTAATGAGAATAAATATTTGCAAAAAACTTGTGCTAGTTCTATTTTTGTTTCAAAAATAAATATTGATAATTTAGAAAAATATGCAACAGAGCGAAAACAAGTTTATATTGATACAACTATTGCTATAAATATATTATGTTTATTTTATCAAAATGCAGAGTATTTTGATTACAATTATAGGTTGTCAAAATCATTATCTGAATATTGTCGAAAAAATCATATAAAGTTATATTTGACCGAGCGTTATTTGTGGGAGATAACAGGACATGTACGAGAAGCAATAGATCTTATTCCCTTTACAAAAATACCAAAATTTGAACTATTGGGTAAATCTCGTAATGTTTTTTATAATTATTATAGTTATTTGTATTGTAATGGTATTTTTGATTATTCTTATAGTGATTTTTTAGAGCGATTTGGATTTAGAAGTGGTTACAATACAGATAAATTTAATCAAATAATAAAAAAGTATCTTTCTGAAATAGGAATTGAAGTTGTTCATATTGAAAATGACTATGATATTAAATATACAAAAAAACAGTTAGAAGTTATTTTAGCAGAGATGGATAGGTTTAAAACATCTTTTGCAAGAGAAAATGATTGTATCATGCTTAAATATTTAGGTGATGATAATTCTGATGTTCATAAAGTAGATCCTGTTTTTATTACATGGGATAAGTCGTTGTATTTAATTTTAAAAGATTTTTTTCAAGATAATCCAACTTTGAAAAAATGGATGCAGTTTACACCTGGTCAATTTATAGATCGTCATTCTTTGTTGTCTTTTTCTATTAATTCTGAAACTATATCACAAGAAATGTTGGCTATATTATCTGGTGATATAGTACAACATACTATTAGTCTTTTAGATTCTTTATCTTTGATATTGGATCCTAATACAGAGGTGGGATTAGCTTATACTAATAAAATTACAGAAATGAAAGATTCTCAGATTTATACTATTGGTAAGGTTCCTAAAGAGGGGCAAAATAGTTTAGAACAAGATGCTATTGATTATGTGGTATATAAGTTAACTAATTTGTATAGAGATACCCCAGAGGAATATAAAAAATTTAAAGAATTATTTTCTAAAAAAGAATATTTTGATGAAGTTATAACTATTATTGCTAAAGGTATTAGATATTATAATAAGAATAAACGTTTTGATGAGAATAATATGAGAGCTGATTTTGATAAATTATTGATAAATTTATAATCATGTCTTTCAACGAAATAAACACAGTAGAAAATTTTGTCATTAAGACGATGACGGGAGTTAATCTTAATGATGCGGGAGCCGTGGGTGGAGAGCCTGTGGCAGAGTATGGTGCGCATTGGGTATATACTCCAGCATCGGAATTGTCGCGAGAAATAACAGAGGTATTGATTGAGATGGAGTTGAAAAAGGCGTTGATAAAATTGAATCCTGAAATTGCGGCATTGCCTGAGAGAGCTGATGAGGTGATTTATAAACTGAGGTCTATTTTGTTGTCGGTGAATAGTACGGGATTAGTACGTGCGAATGAGGAGTTTGCAGAGTGGTTGAAAGGTGATAAAACAATGCCTTTTGGAAAGAATTATGCGCATGTGACGGTGAAATTGATTGATTTTGATAATATAGGAAACAATAAATTTCAGTTAGTAAATCAATTTAGTATTCGTAATCGTGAGACGAAACGACCAGATATAGTGATGTTTGTGAACGGGATACCATTGGTAGTGGGAGAGGCAAAGACTCCAATTCGTCCGTCGGTGTCGTGGCTTGATGCGGCGGCCGACATACATGATGGTTACGAAAATAGTGTGCCAGAATTGTTTGTGCCTAACGTATTTAGTTTTGCGACAGAGGGGAAAGAGTTGTATTATGGAGCAGTGCGTACGCCATTGGAATTTTGGGCAGCATGGAGGGTGAATGATGGAGATGATGTGTCGAGATTGATGGG
Source organism: Candidatus Aphodosoma sp. (assembly GCA_045658305.1). Taxonomy (GTDB): domain Bacteria; phylum Bacteroidota; class Bacteroidia; order Bacteroidales; family Paludibacteraceae; genus Aphodosoma. The sequence goes on from JAZOUT010000091.1 coordinate 9,235, forward strand.
ATTGACAAATGTGGCGGCTGAGATGAAACAATTGTTGTCGCCTAAAACATTGCTTGATATACTTTATAACTTCACGGCCTATTCGACAAATAAGAAGCGTCAGCGCATGAAGGTGGTGTGTCGTTATCAACAATATGAAGGGGCAAACTTGATAGTGCAACGTGTGGTGGAAAACAAAATAAAGCGTGGATTGATATGGCATTTTCAGGGGTCGGGTAAGTCGTTGTTGATGTTGTTTGCAGCGCAGAAGATGCGTAAGATGGCAGAGTTGAAGAGTCCGACAGTGATGATTGTAGTGGATCGTGTGGATTTGGATTCGCAAACACAGAATGTGTTTAAAGAGGCACGAAATGTGGTGCCGACAGAAGATATTGATACGCTGAATAGATATTTGGCTAATGATTCGCGATTTATTATCATTACAACAATATTTAAATTCAAAGAAGCAAAGGCAAATATAAATTTGCGTGATAACATTATAGTAATGGTGGATGAGGCGCATCGCACACAAGAGGGAGATTTAGGACAACGAATGAGGATGGCATTGCCAAACGCATTTTTCTTTGGATTGACAGGTACGCCAATAAATAAATCGGACCATAATACATTCTGGACATTTGGTGCGCAGGAGGATGAGAATGGATATATGAGTAGATATTCGTTTGAAGATGCGTTGAGAGATAAGACAATCTTGCCATTGCATTTCGAACCAAGATTGTTGGATATCCATATTGATAGAGATAGAGTAGATGAGGAGTTTGAAGCACTGTCGAATACGCTGGATGAAGATGCAAAAATAACATTGAGCAATAAAGCAGCAAAGATGTTGGAATTTTTGAAGTCGCCAGAGAGAATAGAGATTGTGTGTAAAGATATAGCACAACATTATCAGGAAAAGGTAGAGCCACAAGGATTTAAGGCTATGATTGTAACACCTGATAGGGAAGCGTGTCATTTGTACAAACAAGAATTGGGAAAATATTTTCCAGATTCGGCTTCGGCTGTGGTTATTTCGACATCGGGAAAAGGAGATGATGAGTTGAAGAGATTGTATAGTTTGACTAAAGATGAACAAGAAAAATTGATTGAGAAATTTAATAAGCCAGAATCGGAATTGAAGTTTTTGATTGTAACGGCTAAGTTGTTGACCGGATTTGATGCACCTATATTGCAGACGATGTATTTGGATAAGTCGTTGAAAGATCATACATTGTTGCAAGCTATATGTAGGACTAACAGAAAATTTCCGAATAAAACATTTGGTCGAATTGTTGATTATTTCGGAGTGTTTGATGATGCAGCAAAAGCGTTGGAATTTGATGAGGATGTGATGAAGAAAGTAATTACCAATTTGAATTCACAATTGGAAGAGTTGCCGAGAGTGATGGCTAATAATTTGGCACATTTTGAGGGTGTGGATAGGACAGTAGATGGTTTTGATGGATTGCAAGCTGCACAAGAGGCAATAAATACCAATGAAAAGCGAGATGCTTTTGCGAGTGATTATCGTCAGTTGGCGAATATATGGGAATCGTTGTCGCCAGATGTGGCGTTAGAACCATATAGGGAGGATTATAAGTGGTTGTCGAATGTTTATCAGTCGGTTAAACCATCAGGGCCAGATTCGTTAGGAAAATTGTTGTGGTTGTCGTTAGGCGCACAAACGAAGAAGATTATGTATGACAATATTCATGTTGGAGGAATTCACTCAGACATGGAAGAGGTGGTGTTGGATGAGGTGATGGTAGCGTCGTTGATGACATCTAAAGATCCGAGAGCTGCTAAAAAGATAGAGAAAGAGTTGATAAAACGCTTTAAGAAATATGCGAATCAGCCTAAATTTATTGAATTGAGTAAGAGATTAGAGGCTTTGCGTGATAAAGCGGAGCAAGGTTTGATTTCGAGTATAGAATTTATTAAAGAGTTGTGTCAGATAGCGCGTGAGACAGTTCAGGCAGAGAAACAGGAACAGCAGGTGGAGGTGCGTAAGACAGGAGAAGAGGCTTTGACCGAATTGTTTATGGAATTGCGTACAGAAGATACACCTGCAGTTGTGGGTAGAATTGTGGCTGATATTGATAGTATAGTTAAAATAGTTCGCTTCCCTGGTTGGCAAAATACAAATGCAGGTGAGCGTGAAGTGCAAAAAGCATTGAGAAAAACACTATTGAAATATAAACTACACAAAGAAGAGGTGTTGTTTAATAAAGCATATATGTATATCAGAGAGTATTATTAAAAGGGTGAAAAATAGTATTTGGAGATAATGTATTAGAGGTAATTATGAATATACTTTTGGATACAAATATTATTATACCATTGGAGGATACTAATAAGAAACTTGATTCTTCTTTTGCGAAACTGAGAAAACTTTCGGTGGAGCAACAACATTGTTTGTATATTCATCCAATGCAATTTCAGGATATTAATCGTGATAGAAATAGGGAACGTAGAGATATTGTTATATCACGTTTAGCTCAATATTCTCAAATAGATAATCCTCCATTTTTATCTGAAAAGGAGTGTTTGGAATTAGGTTTGCGTCAGGCAAATGATAATGATAGAGTTGATAATAATGTTTTGTTTGCTCTGTATAGAGGGGCAGTACATATTCTTGTAACTAATGATGAAGATATACACAAAAAGTCTATTAAATTAGGAATACAAGATAAAGTATATCGTTTAGAACAATTTATTCAGTTTTTACAACGATCAATATCTTCAAGATTTTCTTTTGATTACACAGGAGTGAGAGAACGTTATTTGTATGAAATTGATAAGAATCAAATATTTTTTGATTCATTGCGTAAGTCATATGAAGGTTTTGATGATTGGTTTCAAAAAAGTGCAGAACAACAAAGGAAATGTTGGTGTATTGAGGACGGAATGAATAGTGTTGTTGCAATATGTATTTATAAGAGAGAAAAAGATGTAAAATTGACAAGTGATGGTGGAATTGTAAGAGGGGAAATATTAAAATTATGTACATTTAAAGTTGATCCTATTGCCAGAGGGAAAAAATTTGGGGAACGACTTATGTATATAGCTTTTGATTATTGTGTGAAAAATAATATTGATTGGGTTTATTTGCATACTTATGGAGAAGAACAAAAGACATTGGTCGGTTTATGTGAAGAATATGGATTTTATTTTTTAGGTAAATATAAACAAGACGATGTTTATATTAAGTCAATGAAGTTAGTGGATGATTGTGATTCTACTTTGGATTCATTGATTAAATATTATCCTTATTTTAAGGATAGTGAGGTGGTAAATAAATTTATAGTACCTATTCAGCCTAAATATCATGAAGATTTATTTCCTGATTTTAGTAGTATGAGAGGTTCTTTGTTCGAAAAAGATCAGAGCTTATACTCATGTCAAGGTAACACAATCAAGAAAGCATATCTTTGTCATTCGAAAATTCAGTCTATAAAACAAGGAGATATAGTTCTTTTTTATAGGAGTCAAGATCGGAAATCGATACAATGTATGGGGATTGTAGAAAAAGTATTATTCTCGGATGATGTGGATGAGGTTTTTTCGATGATTGCGAAACGGACGGTATATAGTTATTCAGAACTGCAAGACGTTATGAGTAAAAAGACATTGGTTATTTTGTTTAGATTTGTAGCTTTTAATAGTGAAATACATATTGAAGATATGCAAATAGCAGGAATAAAAGGCAATATACAAAGTATTAGGCAAATAACAGAAGAACAATATTTGAGAATTAAAGATGAAAACAAAAATAATAATAATATCAATTCATCCTCAGCATATCAATAAGATATTGTCTGGAGAAAAATTATATGAATATCGTAGGCGTATACCATTAGATATAAAATATATTGTTATATATGCAACAGTTCCAATTAAGAAAGTGGTAGCTATAGTTGAAGTTGATTGTGTAATTAAAGATACTCCGATTGCTTTATGGAATCTGACGCATAGATATTCTGGTATATCTTATGATTTTTTTATGAATTATTTTTATGGATTAACAGAGGCTCATGCTATAAAATTTGCTAATATTTATAAATTAGGGACACCTGTTGATATTGCTGTTGTCGATGGAATAAGATGTGCTCCTCAATCTTATTCATATGTTAATGAATCGTTTGAGGTTTTGTGTGATAAATTTAATATTGAATTAAATAGTTGAAATTATATTTTGGAATTAGGAATTGTAAATTTAGTTGATTTTTGAGATTGAAGAATAAAAATGTATATTCCTCTTGCCGATATCGGCAAAAAGTGCTATCTTTGCAGTGATTTTTTAATGGAAACTTGCCGATAGATAGATTTATGGAGTATATTTCTGTTCGTGAATTTGCAGAACGACATGGTGTGGCGGAACGCACTGTGCGTAATTATTGTGCCTCTGGAAAGATAGAGGGTGCATTTCTTATGGGTAAAACTTGGAGCATTCCGAGTGATGCTTTGTTGCCTGAAAAGAAGAGGATAAAGCAAAAACAGATGCCGTTGTTGGTGACATTGCAAGAAGAAAAGTTAAGTGGTTTGAAGGGGGGAATATATCATTATACGCAAATTGAGTTGACTTATAATTCGAATCATATAGAGGGTAGTAGGTTGACGCAAGATCAGACTCGATATATTTTTGAAACTAATACGATAGGTGTTACGCAAGAGGGTGTAAATGTGGATGATATTATTGAAACTGTAAATCATTTTCGCTGTGTGGATTATATAATTGATACGGTGGGGGAAAAATTGACGGAGAGGTACATTAAGCATTTGCATGCTTTATTGAAAGGTGGTACTTCGGATAGTAATAGAGAGTGGTTTAAGGTAGGTGAGTACAAATTGTTGCCTAATGAGGTTGGCGGTGTTGATACTTGTGAGCCTGAGAATGTGAGTCGAGAGATGAAGATGTTGTTGCGAGAATATAATAATGGACAGAAAAAGAGTTTGGAAGATATTTTGGATTTTCATTATAAGATTGAGCGGATACATCCGTTTCAAGATGGTAATGGCCGTGTGGGGAGATTGATAATGTTCAAAGAGTGTTTGGCGAATGGAATTATACCTTTTATAATAACGAGCGATTTAAAAATGTTCTATTATAAAGGTTTGCAAGAGTGGGGTAGAGTGAGAGGGTATTTGTTGGATACATGTTTGACTGCGCAAGATATTTATGTGGGGAAAATGAATTTTTTCAGAATAAAACAGTGATTTTGCGCTAAAATTTGCCGATAAAGAGCTGAAAAGATAGGGCTTAGATGGTGTTTTTGGGGGTGAAATGGGTGGTTTGGATGAAAATATGTTGTACAACATGTTCTTGAAATACCAATAAAATAGGGGGAATGTAAAATTTTTTGAAAAAAAGTGCTGTAAATCATTGTTGTTCCAGAAAAAAGTCGTAACTTTGCATGCCCAAAAATGGGAAATTGCGATTAAGTGAAGCAGAATCAAGCTTGCTTGGGTATGCAGAGCGAAAGCAATTTAACAAGAAGATAAAGTTTAAATATTAAAAATCAAAAAGAAATGCCTACAATTCAACAATTAGTTAGAAAAGGAAGGGTAAGTCTCGAAGACAAAAGTAAATCACCAGCGTTGGATTCATGTCCACAACGTCGTGGTGTTTGCGTGCGTGTTTACACTACTACGCCTAAAAAGCCTAACTCGGCTATGCGTAAAGTTGCACGTGTTCGTTTAACTAACACAAAAGAGGTCAATGCCTACATCCCAGGCGAAGGTCACAACTTGCAAGAGCACTCAATCGTGCTTGTTCGCGGTGGTCGTGTGAAAGACCTTCCAGGTGTACGTTATCACATCGTTCGCGGTACATTGGATACTGCAGGTGTAGCTGGTCGTACACAACGTCGTTCTAAATATGGTGCTAAACGTCCTAAACCAGGTCAAGCAGCTCCAGCTAAGAAAAAATAATTGACACACCCTCTTTTTTAAACTTTCTTTTTCTGAAAAGACTCGCGTAAGTCTTTTAACTAAACGATTTAATTAACAGGTTTTTGATATTTGGTATAGATGAAGGTTGAGTAAAACTCGCAGCGGCGGGTTTGAAGACAAATTAAAAACAACCAAAGACAAAAACAAAAAGTTTTTAACTAACAATGAGAAAAGCAACTCCTAAAAAACGTGTGGTTCTTCCAGACCCAGTTTTTAACGAAGTTAAGGTGACTAAATTTGTAAATCACCTCATGTATGATGGCAAAAAATCTATTGCTTTCGACATATTTTACGGTGCTCTCGAAGTCGTAAAAACAAAACTTCCAAACGAAGAAAAATCTGCTCTCGAAATTTGGAAAAAAGCTCTTGAAAACGTAACTCCACAAGTTGAGGTTAAATCTCGTCGTATTGGTGGTGCTACTTTCCAAGTTCCTACAGAAATCCGTCCAGATCGTAAAGAGTCAATTTCTATGAAAAACCTCATTCTTTACGCTCGTAAACGTGCAGGTCGCTCAATGGCTGACAAACTTGCTGCTGAAATCGTTGACGGTTTCAATAACCAAGGTGGTGCATTCAAACGTAAAGAAGAAATCCACCGTATGGCTGACGCTAACCGTGCTTTTGCACACTTCCGTTTCTAATTCTTAATTCTGTAAGAAAATGGCAAAACACGATTTATCACTCACTCGTAATATCGGTATCATGGCTCACATCGATGCCGGTAAAACTACAACTTCTGAGCGTATCCTTTTCTATACTGGTTTGACTCACAAAATCGGTGAAACTCACGATGGTTCAGCTACTATGGACTGGATGGCTCAAGAGCAAGAACGTGGTATTACTATCACATCAGCGGCTACTACTACTCGCTGGAACTATGCTAACAAACAATATCGTATCAACTTGATCGACACTCCGGGCCACGTTGACTTTACTGTAGAGGTAGAACGTTCACTTCGTATCCTCGATGGTGCTGTGGCTACTTTCTGTGCTGTTGGTGGTGTTGAACCTCAATCAGAAACAGTATGGCGTCAAGCTGACAAATATAATGTACCTCGTATCGGTTACGTTAACAAAATGGACCGTTCAGGTGCTAACTTCTTCGACGTTGTAACTCAAATCAAAGAAGTTCTCGGTGCAAATCCTTGCCCAATCCAAATTCCAATCGGCGCTGAAGAAACTTTCAAAGGTGTAGTTGACCTTATCCGTATGAAAGCTATCTACTGGCACGATGAGTCAATGGGTGCTGACTACTCAGTAGAAGAAATCCCAGCAGACCTCGTTGCTGAAGCTGAAGAGTGGAGAGATAAAATGCTTGAAACTATCGCTTCTTTCGATGACGCTTTGATGGAAAAATATTTCGAAGATCCTTCAACTATCACTGAAGATGAAATCCGCGCTGCAGTGCGTAAAGCAACTCTTGCAATGGAAATCAACCCAATCATCTGTGGTTCTTCTTTCAAAAACAAAGGTGTTCAACCACTTCTTGATGCGGTTTGTCAATATCTTCCATCACCACTTGATAACCCAGTTATCACTGGTAATGACCCTCGCAATCCTGAAGTTGAAGTTTCTCGTAAACCAGATGAAAACGAACCTTTGACAGCTCTTGCATTTAAAATTGCTACTGACCCTTACGTAGGTCGCCTCTGCTTCTTCAGAGTATATTCAGGTAAACTTGAAGCTGGTTCTTACGTATTCAACGCTCGCTCTGGCAAAAAAGAACGTATCTCTCGTCTCTTCCAAATGCACTCTAACAAACAAAACCCTGTTGAAGAAGTTGCTGCTGGTGATATCGGAGCAGGTGTTGGTTTCAAAGATATTCGTACAGGTGATACTCTTTGCGACGAAACACACCAAATCGTACTCGAGTCTATGGACTTCCCAGATCCAGTGATCGGTATCGCAGTTGAGCCTAAATCTCAAGCTGACCTCGATAAACTTGGTATTGGTCTTGGTAAACTCGCTGAAGAAGACCCTACATTTACAGTGAAAACTGACGAGCAAACTGGTCAAACAGTTATCTCAGGTATGGGTGAGCTTCACCTCGAAATCATTATCGACCGTCTCAAACGTGAATTCAAAGTAGAATGTAACCAAGGTCGTCCACAAGTATCTTACAAAGAGGCAATTACTCAAACAGTTGACCTCCGCGAAGTTTACAAAAAACAATCTGGTGGTCGTGGTAAATTTGCTGATATCATCGTTAAAGTTGGTCCAGTTGACGAAGGCTTCGAAGGTTCACTTCAATTCATCGACGAAGTTAAAGGTGGTAACGTTCCAAAAGAATATATCCCTTCAGTTCAAAAAGGTTTCCAAACTGCAATGAAAAATGGTGTTCTTGCTGGCTTCCCTCTTGATACACTTAAAGTAGTTCTTGTTGATGGTTCTTTCCACCCAGTTGACTCTGACCAATTGTCATTCGAACTTTGTGCTCAATTCGCATTCAAAAATGCTTGCGCTAAAGCACGTCCAGTTCTTATGGAACCTATCATGAAACTTGAAGTTGTTACTCCAGAAGAATCTATGGGTGACGTTATCGGTGACTTGAACAAACGCCGTGGTCAAGTTGAAGGTATGGAATCAAGCCGTACAGGTGCACGTATCGTTAAAGCTAAAGTGCCACTTTCTGAACTCTTCGGTTACGTTACAGCTCTCCGTACTATCACTTCAGGTCGTGCTACTTCATCTATGGAATTCTCTCACTATGCAGAAGTTTCTTCTTCTATCGCTAAACCAGTGGTTGAAGCTGCACAAGGTAGAGTAGACCTCCTCTAATAATATAATAATGTAGTGGGTTAGCGAATGACTCTTAACCCACTACACTTTATACTTTTTCTTTATTAATAATTAAAATTTTTAACCAAAAAGACATGAGTCAAAAAATTCGTATCA
>JAZOUT010000092.1:0-19707 GCA_045658305.1 Candidatus Aphodosoma sp.
CTACCAAAATATTTTTAAACTTTTTTATTAACTTTTTTATAAATCACTGTACATCAAAAAGAAAATTTTAATTATTCTGCGCTTTTTTATGAATTTAAAGCTATTTTAAACGCTTTTTATGACCTTTTTTAGATTAGAAAAAATGTTTTACAACATGATTTTTTCGCGTTTTTCTGATTTTTTGTGTTTTTTTGATAAAAAAATAATAGGTTAAAATATTTATAAAAAAAATAGATGACACCTAAAAAGATGCCATCTATATTTTATTTACGAAGATAATCCTCAAAATAATCTGTTACTTTTTGCATGAGGTGGACGCGGTCTTTGCCCATGACATTGTGTTCGGCACGTGGATAGATGAAGTAATCGACCGGAATGTTGTGGGTGATGCAAGCGTCGAGGAAGTTGAGTGAGTGTTGATAGAGGACTACGTTATCAATAAGACCTTGGCAGATTAGAAGTTTGCCTTTGAGGTCTTTTGCTTTATTTATCAATGAGATAGCTTCGAAGCCTTCGGCATTGGTTGCTGGAGTCTCCATATAACGCTCGCCATACATAACTTCATACCACTTCCAATCGATGACCGGTCCGCCAGCTACACCGACTTTGAAGATGTCAGGATAATTAGTCATCAATGAGATAGACATAAATCCGCCATAAGACCAACCGTGAACGCCAATACGGTCTTTATCGACCCATGAGTGCGACATGAGCCACTCCATACCTGCCATTTGGTCTTGCATCTCCACTACCCCACATTGACGATGAATGGCGCGGGCATAATCGGCGCCATGATTTGGTGTGCCTCGATTGTCGAGAATGAATAAGATATAGCCACGTTGCGCCATGTACATCTCCCAACGGCGAAGATTAGCTTGATAGTTGTTGCGGACGAGTTGGGTGTGCGGACCACCATATACATATAGTATTACAGGATATTGCTTTGTAGAATCAAAATCGAGAGGACGGATGAGACGATAGTAATTATCATATTTGCCATCGGCACTTTTAATAGTACCTAACTCAATTGGTGCAAAATTATAATCACGACAAGGATCATCTGCACGGAACACTTCACGATAAAATTTACCATCAGTAGTACCTATAGCCACTACGCGAGGCACATTAAGAGATGAATAATTGTCAGTAAAATAACGTTTATCTGTAGATAACTGACATTGATGCCAACCTTCTGCACGAGTCAAACGAATGCTTTTACCTGTTGCGATATTCACACGACAAAGATGACGTTCTGCTGAAGATACCTCTGCTGAATAATAATATACATATTTTGAGTCATGCGCGAGGTATTCTACATCGGCATCAACATGAGTTAATCGTGTCAACTGTTTTTTCTTAAGAGAATATAGATAGAGATTGTAATAGCCATCGCGATTATCTGTTGTATAAATAAAACGATCGTCGTCGAGAAAAACAAGTGGTTTATTTGGTTCAAGGAACTTTTCATTTTTCTCGGTCAAAAGAGTTGTTATATATTCACCAGTAATAGCATCATAAGCATTAAGATTCAACTCTTTTTGCTCACGATTCATAACCTGTATATAAATAGTTTTGCTATCAGGTGACCATGTCGGGTTAGTAAGATAGCGTTCATTAGTGAAATCGGTGATATTGAGATATATTGTTTTGTTTTGCGCTACATCATAAACTCCAAATTTCAGTTGTTCAGACGGCATACCAATCATTGGGTATTTAATTTCATTGGCTGTACCAGTGCGAGTTGTTATATCAAGCAATGGAAAAGTAGTTACATTACTTTCATCTTTCACATAAAAAGCCAAACGACTATTGTCTGGCGAAGGAAAAAGACCTTGCATACATCCGAATTCGTTACGCGAAACAGCTTGTCCGCATACGATATTTTGGTCTGAGTATTGAGTAATTGGTATTTCAGTACTATCGGATGTAAGCCATACTATGTTATTTCCTTTCAACACAGCATGAGGCACATGCTTTTTTTGAGTCTCCACGTAATCTATCACTCGTTGTTTACCTGTGTGAACATCCATAGCATACCAAATAGAATCTTCTTGATGAAGATATTGATTTGGATAATTTTCACTCCATCGCACGAGATAATTCTTAGGATTTAAATCACGATTGAGTATTGCATCTTCCATTGTAAGTAGTTTTTGTCCTTGTCCAAATACAATACTTACGATACAAAATATACCAATTAATGACAATATTCTTTTCATATTTATTAACTTTAAAACAATAAATTAGAGTTTTTCGCCAAAAGCGAGGTCGCCACAGTCGCCGAGGCCTGGGACGATATATTTGTGTGAGTTGAGTTCGGGATCGAGGACTGCGGTATAGATATCGCAATCGGGCATGACTTTTGAGATATAATCTACGGCATATTGGGTGGATACGATGCTGCAAACAATGACGCGAGCAGGTGTGCCATGAGTAAGTAGGGCTTTGTATGCCAACTCCATTGATGAGCCTGTGGCCAACATTGGGTCACAAAGGATGACAGTTTTGCCTTCGAGGGATGGAGCTGCGATGTATTCGACATGGATGTCGAAATGAGTTTCGTCGGTATATTTGCGATAGGCAGATACAAAACAATTCTCGGCTCCATCGAAAAAGTCTAATACACCATTATGCATAGCAAGACCTGCGCGGAGGATTGAGGCTACGACAATTTTGTCGGCTACGACGTTGGTTGGTGCAATGCCAAGTGGGGTTTGAACCGGCTCGGTGGTATAGTTAAGCGATTTACTGATTTCGTAGCACATAACTTGGGCGATGCGCTCGATATTGCGACGGAAGCGCATTGGATCTCGTTGAATATCGACAGAACGGATTTCTTTGATGAAATTGCCGAGAATAGAATTTTGTTTGTCTAAAATGTGTAGCATAAGAATGGAGAATTTATTTTAACAGAAGTACAGATTTTATTTTATTGGACAAATAGTTTTGGTTGTTTTGTGTCATTTTTGGTTGACTGATATTGTTTTTTTTAAGTACATGCCTTATTTTTTTTGCGGACGCTCGAACCGAGCATCCCTACAATAAATTATGATTTAGGGCTTGTACTTGAAAAAGTAGTTGTCCTGATGAAACAATAAAACGGAAATTATAATCTGTAAGCCTACAAACATTAAATATGTACTTCTGTTTCAAGGATAAGGTGAAAAAAGAGGCGCAAAATGATTTGCGCCTCTTCACATTATATATTAAGCATTTTTGATTGCTGCTTGAGCCGCTGCCAAACGTGCGATTGGCACACGGAATGGAGAGCAAGATACGTAGTTGAGACCAACTTTGTGGCAGAATTCAACTGATGATGGTTCACCACCGTGCTCACCACAGATACCGCATTTAAGGTCTGGACGAACTGAGCGACCTTTTTCTGTAGCCATTTGAACGAGTTGACCAACACCATTTTGGTCGAGGACTTGGAATGGGTCGTTTTTCAAAATCTTCATATCGAGGTATGCAGGCAAGAACGAAGCAATATCGTCGCGAGAATAACCGAATGTCATTTGAGTCAAGTCGTTAGTACCAAATGAGAAGAATTCGGCTTTAGAAGCGATACGGTTAGCAGTAAGAGCTGCACGTGGGATTTCGATCATAGTACCAACTTTGAAATCGATAGAAGCACCACGTTCTTCAAACAATTTAGCTGCAGTTTCACGAATTACTTTTTCTTGGTTAGCGAACTCGTAGAGGATACCTGTGAGAGGAACCATGATTTCAGGAACAGCTACGATGCCTTCAGCTTGAAGGTCGAGAGCAGCACCAAGGATAGCGCGAGTTTGCATTTCGGTGATTTCAGGGTAAGTGTTACCAAGACGGCAACCGCGGTGACCCAACATAGGGTTAGCTTCGTGGAGTGAGTTAACACGAGTGCGGATGTAGTCGTAAGTTACGCCCATGATTTCAGCCAATTCGCGTTGTTCTTTTTCTTCGTGTGGTACGAATTCGTGCAAAGGTGGGTCGAGGAGACGAACAGTCACTGGGCAACCTTCCATTGCTTTGAAGATACCTTTGAAGTCGTTTTGTTGGTAAGGGAGGATTTTCTTCAATGCTGCACGACGACCTTCAACAGTTTCAGCGAGGATCATTTCACGCATAGCACGGATTTTTTCACCTTCGAAGAACATGTGTTCTGTACGGCAAAGACCGATACCGATAGCACCGAATTTGCGAGCAACAGCAGCATCGTGTGGAGTATCAGCGTTAGTACGAACGCGGAGGTGAGTATATTTATCAGCCAATTCCATCAATTCAGCGAAATCAGAATCGAGTTCAGCATCTTTTGTAGCAACAGCACCTTGGTAAACTTCACCAGTAGAACCGTTGATAGAGATGAAATCGCCTTCTTTAAGAGTTACACCAGCAACAGTCATTGTTTTAGCTGCGTAATCAATAACAAGAGCACCAGCACCTGACACACAACATTTACCCATACCACGAGCAACCACAGCAGCGTGAGAAGTCATACCACCGCGAGCAGTAAGGATACCTTGTGCAGCAGCCATACCAGCCAAGTCTTCAGGAGAAGTTTCAATACGAACCATCACAACTTTTTCGCCTTTAGATGCCCATACAGCAGCATCTTCTGCGTTGAACACGATTTTACCGCAAGCAGCACCTGGAGAAGCGGCCAAACCTTTTGTCAATACAACAGCTTTCTTTTGAGCATCTTTATCGAAAATTGGGTGAAGAAGTTCATCAAGTTTATTAGGCTCAACACGGAGGATAGCCTCTTTTTCAGTAATCATACCTTGGTGGAGCATATCCATAGCGATTTTAACCATCGCAGCACCAGTACGTTTACCGTTACGAGTTTGGAGGAACCAGAGTTTGCCTTCTTGAACAGTGAACTCCATATCTTGCATATCACGGTAGTGATTTTCGAGTTTAGTTTGGAGAGCATCGAGTTCGGCATAGATTTCTGGCATAGCCTCTTCCATTGAAGGATATTTAGCAACGCGTTCTTCTTCGCTGATGTCAGCAAGTTTAGCCCAACGTTGTGAACCGATTTTAGTGATTTGTTGAGGAGTACGGATACCTGCTACTACGTCTTCACCTTGAGCGTTGATGAGGTATTCGCCATTGAAGAGGTCTTCACCAGTAGCAGCATCACGGCTGAAACATACACCTGTAGCAGATGTTTCACCCATGTTACCGAACACCATCGCTTGAACGTTAACAGCAGTACCCCATTCAGCAGGAATACCTTCCATTTTACGATAAAGGATAGCACGTTCGTTCATCCAAGAGTCGAATACTGCACATACAGCACCCCAAAGTTGTTCGTAAGCTGATTCTGGGAAGTCGTGACCTGTTTGAGCTTTAACAGCAGCTTTGAATTTAGCTACAAGAGTTTGAAGGTCTTCAACTGTCAATTCAGTGTCAAGTTTAACACCTTTTTCTTCTTTAACCTCTTCGATGATAGCTTCGAATGGGTCGATGTCGTTTTTGTTAACTGGTTTCATACCGAGAACCACGTCGCCGTACATTTGAACGAAACGACGGTAAGAGTCCCATACGAAACGTGGGTTGTTAGTTTTACGAACCAAACCTTCTACCACTTTGTCATTAAGACCGAGGTTAAGAATTGTATCCATCATACCCGGCATAGAAGCGCGAGCACCTGAACGTACTGAAACGAGGAGTGGGTTTTCGATGTCGCCGAATTTAGAGTTCATCAAAGACTCAACATGAGCAAGAGCAGCTTCAACGTCGCTTTTCAATACTTCAACAACTTTGTCTTTACCAAATTCGAAATACTCGTTACAAACATCTGTTGTGATTGTGAAACCTGGAGGACATGGCACTCCAATGAGGTTCATTTCGGCAAGGTTAGCACCTTTACCGCCAAGCAGATTTCTCATATCTGCTTTACCTTCAGCTTGTCCATTACCGAAGGTATAAACACGTTTTTTGTTTTCCATAAAAAAAACTAAAATATATTGTAAAGTATAGTGTATTTACTCGCAAATAGTTAGGGATAAGTGTTCCTTCAACATTTCAAGCGTGCAAAGTTACTATTTTTTTATCATTTTTGCAAGAACCTTAAAATGTTTTTTATTAAAAACATATACATAGACCTAAAAACGTAGGCATTTAACTTTGCAGACTTTGCAAATAGACAGTGTGAAAATGTCTGTTTTCTACGATGCACATTGCTTGAGCCTTACTATAGGGTAGGGACAAAACCAACCGAAGCCACACTATTTTACACTCTCCTAATTTTATAACAATATATATACCAAAAAATTCAAATTTTATTTGTAAGACAATTTATATAGTTCACTTAATATTCACATCACAATTATTATAAATACTATTAATTAAAGATACATAGTGTCGCAACTTTCTATAATTACGACACTATTTTTAAAATCAATCAAAAATCAATATATATCCTAAATATTCATCTTAAAAAAACTACTTAACAACTATTTTCGAATAAATATTTTGATTTTTGCTTGTTACGATATAGACTCCTGAAATTAAGTTTAGAGGAATTGATTTAGTTGCCAGATCAATTTCTTTTATCATAACCATTTTACCCATAGCATCATAAATTACAACACTCTCATTTCCTTCAAAATTGACGTATAACATTTTATCTTGCGAGTTATAATAGATATTTTCTTCCTTTTGCGCAGTTTCAACATTAGTACCTATTTCTGTTTTGACATAACAATCTTCTACATCCCCATATCCTGTAATTGTATATTCACGTTTCAAAACCAATTCATCATTTTCATCAAAAGCACAAATTACTCTGTGTGAAGCAGCTCCAATTAGTCCTGCATAATGATTGAGAGCCCATCCTGTTGTTAAACCATATCGTTCATAAACAGTCCCCTTCAATCCTGTTCTATCTGCTCTATAATAATTTACAACTTTTAATGATCCATATATAGGGTCTTCTATAAAATCAATCTTATCAACTACAAGATTCAAAAAATACCATTCCTTTTCTTTAACACTAACAGAATCTTTATCTATCAAAAAAAATAAATAACACCATACGTTTATAGTATCACCTACTTCAACCCCTAAATCATACAACAGAACTTCAGCACCTTTGTTATATGCAAAAACTTTTTGTTCTTCAATATCCTCACGCAACAAAGAAAGCAAAGATCTATTATCTGATTGCGCATCATAATAATTCCAAAGTTTTTTATATGTAATACCATTAATAATAGAATCACCTTCTATTTTTTGTTTCATTGTTGAATATTTCTTTACATTTGGCATTGTTATAGGATGAGAAGAAACCACATTCCAACTATACCCCTCAACAACCATTGCTTGATACGCCATAGCATTTATAACCATGAGCATTAAACAACCAAATAAAAATAAGCGTTTCATAATACCTCCTATTCAAAATCGTATTTTATGGCATGCAAATTAATATTAAATTTATAACTAGAACCAGAACCTGATGTTCCTTCATCTGGAATAGGAGCCCCATTTCTTAAATTGAAAATATTTGTAATATAATAGCCATCATAATTTCCATACCAACCCCAATTACAATGTACATAATTACGCATTTCATAATATTCCCCAGTTAATTCATCATTACTATCATACAATTGAACATTTTGTTTTTGATAAATACATCCATCTACAACCCAAACATGCCATGCTGTATCTCCTTCTTCTTCATCAAAAGCACCTCCAATAAATAGTAAAGGAGTTCTATTAACAAGCATAGAATAAGCATCATCATAATCAGGATTATCTATAATGCTTACATTTGTATATCTTGTTTGAGAAGCTATACATTCCTGTATACTTTCTGTACCACATGCACTCCCAATAGTGTCATTATAGTAATAATAATTAATTGCACATTGTCCACCTATATTTCTAATCCAATATGCTAAAACATCTTGAGCAGGTACATATGTTTGATATCTATTTATAATAGTGTTCCAATTATATGTCACCCCACCTATTGTGTTAGGATATTGATTTGCTGACATCATTTGAATAATAGCAATAGGGGCACAACCTGTATAAACTGTATCATCTGTTGAAGTTATACAATACTTGTTATAAGGTGCATCTTGACCAAGTTTTATCTGTACAAGAGGATGAATTTGTGTTTCTGTCACCCAAGGTCCTCTAACAACGTATCCAAAATTTATTGAATCAGTTGGGATTACGGGACCAACAGGAATTGTTGGTCCTATAATATAATTAGAGACATAATTAGATATTACTGCTTTAGGATTATTTCCAAAATCTTCATCAGAATATTCCATCGTTAATTCTTCAACAGATAAATCACCACTCTCAGTAACTGCAAGTATTTGATTATCTTTAGTTGATACAATAGCGAAACCCTCATTATTTCCAAAATTGATAACACTCAAAAGCGTATCTATTTCATTGCACATATTATCCTCTGACGGAGCAAAAAATTTATTTCTCTCAAACGATACATTAGTAACAAATTCAGGTTTTAATGCCTCTTTTGTCAATGACAAAGTTTTGTACTTTTGAGGATACACTTCTTTAACAAAAGACAATACTGCATCAATCGCAGATTCTGAAATAGAAATTTCTTTTGATGCTAAATCAATTTCAGTCTGTGTATCATTATTCATCATTGAGTCACAACTATATAGGCAGAAAATAGATACAAATAATGCAAATATTAATTTAATCTTTTTCATAGTTTTAGTTTTTTGTAGTTAGTAATTAAATTCATGATTAATAGTTCCCTTTGAAAAATTATTCTCAAAAGGAATTCATATTAGGAAATTGTTTTTCCCAAATATGCTTAATCTTTTATTTATCTTAAAATAATCAAACATACTCCTTTTTTATCTCCTAAAAATAGGTAATTTTTTAACATTCTAAAACTACGCCACAAATGTACAAAAAATTTTTGCAAAAAGCAAATATTTTGTCATATTTTTTTCATATTTTTCAAGAAACTCAATCCATATATTTTTTAGTAAACGTCCAAGATAGTGAACCGTACCTACTCCTTACATTCTCCAAATCTCAGAATAAATCTATATTCTCAAAAAAAACATTTTCAAATCGTTGGCAGACTCATTCCATTTATTTTTCTATATAAATCAAGAGCATAAACATCTGTCATTCCACTTATATAATCCAATATGCTTTGCACTTTTTCATAATCGCTCTCTGCCGACACATTGTACTGTTGAGGTATCCTACTCAAAAATTGTTTTGAATAGGCTTTTTCGGGCTCAAATACAGCAGTCATCAACACATCGAGCAACTCACTTATTATCTTATAACCAGCCAACTCTATATCCAACACCATCTGCGCACGATATATCTTCTTTACCGACACTTTCGAACTATTCTTATATGCCTCACGCAATTCCTCTGGCAAATGGTCAATCAATGCACCTTGAAACTCGCCATTCAATATTGCCTCTTCGTTATCTATAAACACCTTACTTACACCATCTATCAACGTTCCCACCACCGAACTACGCAAATAAGAAATCTGCTCATTCTCGTCCGACACCATCTTAAACACCTCATTTTCGGCACGCTCTCTACGTCGCAGAGGTAAATATCTCATCAACAAATCTTTTGTCTCATCAAATGTCAATAAACGCAATTTATATGCATCCTCTATATCCATCATCTGATAACAAATATCGTCGGCAGCCTCTACCAAATATACCAACGGATATCGTGCATATCTATCCTTGTTATTAGGATTTCTAATTATACCTAAATCTTCTGCTATACGCTCATACGACCCGACTTCCGATTGAAAGAATCCAAACTTCTGTTTCTTCGCATCAGCAAATCTCGATTCGTATGGATATTTCACTATCGATGCCAATGTCGGATAAGTCAACACAAAACCGCCTTCTCGGCGTCCTTCAAATTGATGCGTCAATATACGAAAAGCATTTGCATTGCCTTCAAATGTAGTCAAATCAGCCCATTGTGCCTCTGTGATATTCAATCTATCGCGATACTCTACACCCTTACCCTCCGAGAAGAATGTGCCTATTGCATTCTCTCCAGAATGACCAAATGGAGGATTGCCTAAATCATGAGCCAAACATGCAGTCGCCACAATTGCACCTATCTCGCTCAATTCCGATGCCAATTCAGGATATTTTTTCGACAATTCACGTCCCACATTATTTCCTATCGAACGCCCCACGCACGACACTTCAAGACTATGTGTCAATCTATTATGCACAAACACACTACCTGGCAACGGAAACACTTGTGTCTTGTTTTGCAATCTACGAAATGCTGGCGAAAATATCAATCTATCATAATCACGCTGAAACTCTGTTCGCCCGTCATGATTGCCTTGATAATAATTCTCCATGCCAAATCGCTTGGTTGTTATCAATTTATCCCATTTCATATCTGTATCAATTTTCTTTCTTTTGCATACAAAATATACCCTCTTGCATCATATCCCATCTCTTTTATAAGTCGCACATAACGCCCCACTTGACGAGAATATTTTTGATGCAACTCTTCTGTATATTCTCCAAATTTATAATCTACTACTACCACCTCTTTCTTTTCATCATCTATCATCACTCTGTCCGGACGATACACTCTGCCATTTGCGCCATCAAATATCTCAGCTTCATTCATCACTCGCCATTTCGAATCAAACAACTCCGCCACTCCATCTATCGCCAATATTTCATCCACCTCACTACGCAATGCCCCAACATCCTCGCCTTCTCTCTCCAACCACTCTATTGCTCTCGCCACATCATCAAGTTCCACAATTCTTTCAAACACTTTATGCATCAAAATTCCATATCTACGCATATCTTCTGTATCTTCCGAGTATGTATATCGCAATTCTGCTCGTTTAGCTATCTCTTCTTCTGTAGGTTGCAAATCCAAATCTCGCTTCAACTCTATTATTTCCACATCCGACACATCCAATTTATCTGAATAACATACGATCCCCGGCTCACCTACTTCATACATCACCATTTCACTATCATCACCAAACAACACACAGCTAATCATATCCCAAACGGCAATATCATTTATCTCGTCACTATTCTTTTTCAAGTCTTTTGCATCTGGATAAGCGCAATGCAAATATAATTGACTCGAAGCTCGCGTTGTAGCAACATACAATTCATTCAACACATCAAGCACCGATGCCATAAATTCTTCTACTACATCATCTTTAAACTCACTATTAAGCAACTTCTTAGAACTTCTTGTATTTATCGGCACTACACCTATTTCGTCCACAAATATATGATTCGCTCGTCTTTTCTCTGCTGTAGTTACCAACTGTATATTGTCATGCCCCGACAAGCCGAATTTCCAATTCATGAACGGAATAAATACTATTCCAAATTCCAATCCTTTTGATTTATGAATTGTAATAATTCTCACGGCATCACCACCTTCTGGCATTGCTACGAATGTTTTTTTGCCTTGTTGTACCCAATATTCCAACAACGAACGAATATCCAACGTGCCATCAATAGCATAATTCTGCACCTTGTCCAAAAACGATTGCAAATATATGCCATGCACACCACTCTCCACCCTATCCAACTCAAACACATCTATCAACGACTCTATCATCTGCATCAACGACAAATATTTCACTCGTGCAAATCTTTCTGCT
Organism: Candidatus Aphodosoma sp.; assembly: GCA_045658305.1. Taxonomy (GTDB): domain Bacteria; phylum Bacteroidota; class Bacteroidia; order Bacteroidales; family Paludibacteraceae; genus Aphodosoma. Next base: position 11,639 of record JAZOUT010000092.1, read on the forward strand.
ATTTCCTCATTACCAAACAATCGTCTTTCCCAATCTCCATAATCTTCGCCTCTATACGACATCAATTCATAATCCTCAGCATCAACCATCCTACCCTCACACACCTCTCTATACAATGCCACCATATTAGCTCTATACAATTGCTCATATGGTTGCATCAGATATTCCAACACTGCAACTATAAATCTCACCGCCACATCATCTGCCACACACAATGCTTCCGACGAATAAAAAGGTATCTCCTCTCTTCTCAATCTCTCCGCCACCATCTGTGCCTCTTTATTTTTGCGTACTAAAACAGCCATTTCGCCAAACCCACCCAATTCTCTCATCTTCTCCACCATGCGATTCATACTCTTCTCTCTCCATTTCAACTCTTTATCTTCCTCGTCATCTTCAAAATACTCCACTCTCACATACCCCTTCGGCGCATCTTTCTTACCCACACCTTGCTCACTATCAGCATATATTCCTTGCAAATAATCATCATCTATCACTTCTTGTTGTTTCAACTGCTCATCTACCAATTTTGGCACCTCAACATACAACTTATTATTAAACTCAATCACCTCCCTCGAACTTCGATAATTCTTTCCTAACGACACATCTGTCACATAATCTTTAAATTCTTTTTTTATACCCTCATGCAATATTTGCCAATCCCCATTTCTCCAACGATATATACTCTGTTTCACATCACCCACAATCATCGACTCATTACCCTGTGCCACAGCCTCCTTCAACAAAGGCACAAAATTCCCCCATTGCAATCTCGAAGTATCCTGAAACTCATCAATCATAAAATGGTCAGTCTGCACACCCACCTTTTCATATATAAATGGAGTATCCGAATTATCTATAATCTTATTTATAAAATCCGAAGTCGACGAAATAATCAAACAATCCCTCTCACGACAAATCTCCATCACATGCTCATCTATCTCATTCAAAATACCCAATATATAAAGATACGAATTCACCAACTTCGCAGTCTGCCACTCTCTACATCTCTTTCCCTTAGGGTCACACAACTCCACAATCCTCTTTGCACACTCATGCAAGCGCGTAACAACAGGTTGCAACTCAACCCTCTTTTTATACTTCACCTTACACCAATTCTCCAAATCATCACTATCTGCTCCCTTAACAAAAGTCGAAGTCAATTGATATTTATTCCCTTTCAAATTCTCATAACTAAAACGAGATATTCTATTATCACCAAAAAATTCTTTTCCATCCACACCACTCAACACCCCTTGAGCCACACTACACACCGCCTCCAAATCATCATCAAACTTCTTGATAATCTCACGTATATGCTCTCTATACTCCTTCAATCGTTTCAAATCAAACCCAAACTGCTTCTTTTGCGACATATAATCCTCCGTCAAAATCAACTTCGCCAACTCCAATATCGCCCCCCTCGGATTCCACGACTTATCCTCCTCTACTCTCTCAGTTGCAAACTCTGTCAACCATTCCAACAACATATCACCTTCACCATCACTATCCTCTCCCAATGTAGGGACACGGCGTGCCGTGTCCTCTGTCAATAATTGTGCATTGTGCATTGTGCATTGTGCATCACTTCCCAATGTCGCCAACATATTATCCACCGCCAATTCCAACACCCTATCCGCCTCCAACTCCACCTGATACTGATTATTCAAGTTCAACTCCCTCGCAAACGAACGCACCACTTGCTGAAAAAATCCATCAATCGTAGACACCCTAAAATTCGTATAATCCTGCAAAATATCAGTCAACAACGCCATCGCCCTTTGCCCAATCTCCTCATCCGTCACACTCTTCAACGCCACAATATCCCCTCTCAACTTCTCTACATAATCCCCCTTCTTCCCTTCTGCCAACTCATACAATGCCTTCACAATCCTCTCCTTCATCTCCGCAGTAGATTTATTAGTAAACGTCACCGCCAAAATCCCACGATGCAAATTCAGAGTTGAAAATTGCAAACTACAACCATTCTCCCCCTGTTCTCCTCTCACAACTTGGGCAACTCCACGATTCTCCCCCTGCTTTAGGGGGAGTCCCGAAGGGGAGGGGGTTAATAATTGTGCATTGTGCATTGTGCATTGTGCATTATTAAATTGTGCATTATTAAATTGTGCATTGAACAAAAACTTAATATACTCATACACCAACGTATAAGTCTTACCCGAACCAGCCGAAGCTTTATAAACTTTTATCGACATAAAAATTAAAACAAAAAAAAACTACACTAAATCATATTTCTATGCTTAACGATACAAAGTTATAAATATTTTTTCAAACATACAATGTTTTTAAAGCACAAAAAACAAACCACGAGAATATTCCCAAGGTTTGTTCATTATCCTCCATATCCACCCACGTAACGACTCACGGCTCGTGCATCTGCAAATCCTACACACCAAAAGTAGGAACGCAGCGTGCTGCGTCCTTTCATCCATCAGGCTGACACAAAATAGGGACGCTCAGCTCGTGCGTCCAATAGCTCATAAAATCGAAACCTAAAATAGCAAAGCGTCTAAAACACCTAGTCCGATTAGAAAAAAATCGGTGAAGTCCAAAAAACTCACCGATTTTCTAATTTATCATTTACTATCTGATGCCCCACATATTGTCCCCCTGTCTTAGGGGGACGAGCGAAGCGGAGGGGGTAATACTTATATCTGTTATCTAAATCACCACCTTTTGCACTTCACCACCAACATTCACCACATACACCCCACGAGGTAATTGCAATTGTGCATCACGACCTGTATAAACCAAACGACTAGAAATGTTATATACTTGATAATCTTCATTCAAACCATCAATTCTCAATTCACCATCTATACAATATATTTCAACACCTTCAATCACATTTTCAACATTAACTGGAGTACCTTTTACAAATTCTTTCCAATATTTATGTTCGGCATACACCTTACGAGCCTCAATTGGTACAATAAACTCAATCTCACGACTAACCTCATAAAATGTTTTTGCCTCAATCTCAGGCGGAATCACAGCTTTTACCTCCATACGTTTTACTCTATTACATAACGCAAAAGCATTATCACCAACACTTTGAATAGTCGATGGCAAGATAATATTTTCAAGGTATGTACAACCATAGAAAGTAGCATCACCAATCTCCTCAACCCCTTCAGGTATTTCTACCGATTTCAACGCATAGTTATTATGGAAAGCCCAACTACCAATCTTTGCCAAAACTCCATTTTCAGCAAAAACAATTGAATTTATTGAATGACAATTGTAGAATGCTGCATCTGCAATTTCTATCACTGAAGTAGGAATTACTATTGATTTTAAACTCAAACACTCAGCCACAGCCTTAAATCCAATAGTCTCTAGATTACTAGGCAATATCAAATTCTCCAATTTATAGCAATCGTAGAATGCCAAATCATTGATTGTAGTATTTATGGTACCAGCAAGATCAATAGTATGAAGCGTTTTTTTAGAGCGATTAATAAAATTAAAACCACTATCATCTACTTCTCCATCTGTAATATGTATTTCAGTCAATTTATTAGAAAATTTAGGTAAAAATTCTTCCCCTATTGAATTAATTAATTTTGAAGGACCTTGCAAATAACGAAGGTTTTTAACTCCATCAATAGGATGTATCTCTATTCCTTCCCCAGAATATTCATCAAAAAATTCAAAACTTATATCATTACTAAATTCACAAATCAAAGTATCTAAAAACGAACAACTGATAAATGCCCCTTCTCCGATAAAAATTACATCATTGGGAATTATAATTGAAATAAGAGATGAACAATTATAAAATGCATAACTTGAAATCGAAGTTACTCCATAATCATTTTCATTATAAGTAATTTTTGATGGCATTATAATTTTTGATTGAATATAACCTGCGCCATCGTCATCCCAAATATCTCCATCATTAGTAACTTCAGCGGTTTTAGTTTCGTAGTTAAGGTTGTAGTAGATACCATCAATTTTAACATCATAAGCAAATACCACTATTGCACTACATAGCAATGCAATCAATAAAAAGTAAAATTTCTTCATAACAATTAGATTGTTTAAGTTACAATTCAAGTTAATTACAATCAAAACTCATTCAAAACATACAAATAAAGAGAATGGCGGTTTTCCATAGTACAATATACCTGATAGTTACTATTGCACTTACACGCTCCACTTATTACGACGTAATACGCTACAATCCGCCACATAATAGCACAAAAAAAAACATGGGATCCTACTGCTACCATTCCCCGCTTCGAAGCTATCTCATTGCCCAATATATTAGCACAACACCATAAAACCCACCCCGATATAACCCAATCGGCATGGGATTCAGTCGCAAAGGTAAGAATTATTTTTTACATAAACAAATAATCACAAAACAAAAAACATCCTAACAAAATTCCCCATACCTCGAGTCTTCGTCAATTTAGTTGAAAAGTCAATAAGAGAATCACTTCTAAACTAAAAATAATTGCTCAAAACTGTGGTAGCGCGATATTGTCCCCCTGTCTTAGGGGGACGAGCCCAATGGGCGGAGGGGGTTATGTAAAGCTATGAATGTATTTCTTTTAACTAACCTAACAAAATTCCCCTATACCCCACCATAACTACAACATACTATAAATACACTATAAATATATGATAAACATACTATAAATATACTATAAACATATAATAAAGCAATCTGCACTTTTTTTCATAAAGACCTATTGCACACCTCAAAAATAATTCCTACCTTTGCAGTAACATATAGGAGATGCACCATAGCATAGCAATACAACGCACAATGCTCAATTAACCTTTTAGCAAAACAATACAAATAGCACCTCCTCCGAGTAGCGTTCTCGGTTCACACACAGCATTTTTGCTCATTTCTTCTGTCTGAAAATTTGGCGATTCTAAGAATGTGAAGGAATAAGTTGAAAAATGTTCACGTACTATAGCGTGAACTTCACTTATTCGTACATTCGAGGTCACGCCAAATACCCCAGACAGCGAGAAAGTTAAGTTCTCGCTTTTTTTATACCCAATCAACAAACCTTCTAAAAAAACACCATACACCATGCCACTAAAAACCATCACCAAAAGCATACAAAAACAAAAAAAGAGCAAATCCTATGCTTCCAAAATGCTCATATACCTTATCATATTAAACATCATACTACTTTGCATCCTCATCGCAATCCAATAACAAACCACACACCCCTCCAAGTGTGTTTTTTCTTTTCCATTCCACTCCACTTGCACAAACAAAAAAAAATCACTACCTTTGCACTATAAAAACTAACACCGACAGGTCTGTCATTCTTTCGCTAAGATACACCGCAGGTGTAGCGAGGCATATATAAAAAATATGTCCTTATGTCATTCTGTCTAAACAAAAAATAAAACAATATGAAAAAAGCAGACATCATTTTCATCCTTTGTGCCGTAGCATTCTTGGCACCTTTCTTTATCTTCGACTCTGTCTATCAAGCATTCCTTTGGGCTACTGCTAACTACCCATTCGTGATGAGTTTCCTCAAATTCGGCATCCTCTCAACTGCCGGCGAATGTATCGGTCTCCGCATCAAAACAGGTTCTTACAACGCTCCAGGTTTTGGCGTACTCCCACGCGGTATCACTTGGGGTTTCCTCGGTATGCTCATCTCTGCCGCTATGACTATCTTCTCAACTGGTGTGCCTAACGTTCTCAATACCATCGGCATCGCTCCTGCCGACGTAACTTACGGCGAACTCATCAAACAAAGCATCCTCGCCTCTCAATCGTGGTATCACCTCCTCGCTGCATTCATGATCTCTACATTCATGAACTGCATCTTCGCCCCTGTATTCATGGTGCTCCACAAAGTGAGCGACACACATATCATGAACAATGGCGGCACACTTCGTGGCTATTTCTCTAAACTCCACTTCCAACAAATATTCGTGAATCTCGATTGGGCAACTATCTGGGGCTTCCTCTTCAAAAAAACAATCCCACTCTTCTGGATTCCTGCCCACACTATCACATTCATGCTAGCACCAAGCTACCGCGTCCTCTTCGCTGCCCTACTCGGTGTAATGCTCGGAGTGTTCATGTCACTCGCAACTCGCAAAAAGTAAAAATTTCAAGACAGGAAGACAAGAATACACAAAAATAAAAAGACATAAAAACATAATAACAAAATTTATTATACCATATTTTTATGTTCTTCTGTTATTCTGTCTTCTAAAAAAATCATGTTCTCATGTCTTCATGTCTAAATCCAATCAATATATGATTCGTTTCAACAACACATATTTCAATTACGACGGAAAGCCACTAATCAGTGGCTTTTCTGTCAATATTGCCCACGGCGAAAAGGTCGCTATCTACGGACCATCAGGCTCTGGCAAATCAACCATTATGCACGCCATTCTCGGATTCGTACAACCCGAACAAGGCGAAATCACCGTAAACAACCTACCACTCTCGCCCGACACTATCGACGCTGTTCGCCAACTAACCTCTTGGCTACCGCAGGATATCTCTTTGCCTTATAACACTATTCGCGAGATGATACTCGCCCCATTCGAATTCAAAGCCAACCATTCGCGCAAACCATCTGACCAAGAAATCCTTGCCGAATTCAACAAACTTGGGTTAGAACACAATCTGCTCGAAAAGGGCATAACCGAAATATCAGGCGGACAAAAACAACGCATTCTGCTCATAACTACCGCACTACTTCGCCGACCAATCCTATTGCTCGACGAACCTACCTCTGCCCTCGATGCACAATCGGTCGACCTCGTGATTGACTACCTCCGCTCCCTCACCGACACCACAATCATAGCCATCTCACACGACCAAAAACTCATCAACGCCCTCGACCGCAAACTCCTCATTCCTAACTCCTAACTCCTCATTCTAAAATATGGACATTTCATTCACATCCCTCCTTTGGGGGTTCCTACTCATAATAATCCCCACATATTTCCTTCACCACTACCGCACAGGTCTGGTGAAAGACACCCTCATTGCTGCCCTACGTATGACGGCGCAACTCTTCCTCATTGGCTTCTACCTCAAATACATGTTTGATCTCAACCTCTGGTGGCTCAACGTGTTATGGGTAATCATCATGGCTGGCGTAGCTTCTCAAACTATCATCAAACGCACTAACCTCTCGCTCCAACAAATGTTTGTACCTATCACCATGGCACTAATTTGCTCGGTTGCAATCATCGACCTCTATTTCATGGGACTTATCGTGCGCCAAGACAACCTATTCGAAACTCGCTATTTCATTCCTATCAGCGGTATGATTCTCGGCAATATGCTATCTGCCAACGTAATAGCCATGAACACCTACTATGGAGCACTCCGCCGCGAACGCACCAACTATCTTTTCCGCCTCGCCAATGGTGCCACAGCCCACGAAGCTCGCTCACCGTTTATGCGCGATGCCCTCATCAAGAGTTTCAACCCTACTATCGCCTCTATGGCCGTTATGGGACTCATTGCCCTACCAGGCACTATGACAGGACAAATCCTCGGTGGCTCCGATCCCGATGTAGCAATCAAATACCAAATCATGCTCATGATTTCTATCTTCGCCTCATCCCTCATCTCTGTCCTCCTCACCCTCGCCCTCACCCGCCACAAAATATTCAACAAATACGAGATGCCACAAATATAAAAACAGAAAGAAAAGACATAAGAACCTAATTACATAATTTTTTGTTATTATGTTATTATCGTTTTCTAAAAAATATTATCATCTTCTTCTAAACAAAAAAAGAGACACAATTGCTTGTGTCTCTTTCTTATTATAAATCACTTTTAATATTGTCCCCCTATCTTATGCAAATGCACAAAAGCAAGGCAACCTACATATTGTCCCCCTGTCTTAGGGGGACGAGCCGAAGGCGGAGGGGGTTACTCCCTGCTCCCTACTCCTCGCTCCCTATTTAACAGCAAAGGTAGCAAGAATATTTCATATATCACAACTTTTTCTCAAAAAAAAATAGGCATCTCCCCCCCCCCCACGTTAAATTCTCCAACACAAAAAAAAGGACGTAGCATGCTACGT
>JAZOUT010000093.1:0-4488 GCA_045658305.1 Candidatus Aphodosoma sp.
CAAGCATACAGCTGCCGCCATCATTAATACAATCTTTTTCATTTATCGTTTTAGTTTTGAAATTATCATAAAGTCGTTAAGGTCCTTAAAGTCCTTAAGGTCGTTATCTTACAAGTTCAAGAACTTCTCCAGCTCCACTTGTGCATTCACCAATGTCAATACCGCTTGCACGTAGCTGCTTTGTGCGGTGATGAGGTCGTTGCTCGCATTCACGAGGTCAAGGTTCGAAGCCGCACCTTGGTTGAACTTGTTAGTCGTGGACTCAAACACGCGTTGAGTAACCGCCATATTGTCCTTCTCGTTCATGTAGGTCTCATAACCGTTTTGCAAGTTGTAGCGCAATTGCTCGTTTTGAATTCCGAGATTATTGGCTGTCTCTGCAAACGTATTGCGTGCTTCTTCCAACGCAATCTTCTTCTCCACCACACCTGCTGCACGTTTACCCGATGACCAAAGTGGCATGCTAAGATTCAGCGACACCGCATTAGGAGGGGTCATATTAAAGCCGCTCTTCTCACCAAAATAGTCTTTTTGACTATATTGGTATGCCAATGCCACTGTTGGACCATACGCCCAACCTGCCATATGCACATTCTTCTTCGCCAACTCTACATTCTTCTCCAACAATTGGTAATTGAGATTATTTTCCAAGATAAAGTCGTTACCCAGCAATGCCACTACTGCCTCAGCAGACAGGAAGTCCTCCAACGTAGAGGTCAACACCAACTCCGTCTCAGCGGGTACATCCAACAACACTTTCAACGCATTCAACGCCAATTGAGTACTACGCAAATTCGCATTGATATTGTTTTTCAACGTGTTCACACGCACCTTAATGAGGTCGGCGGTTGTTTGTTCTGCCGCACCCACATCCACACTACGTTGAGTCATCTCTGCCATACGTTCGATGTTTGCCAATGAACTCTCCAGCAATGTCACCACATTCTGCAGCACCAACACGCTAGCATAACTAGTCTTAATATTCGCACGCAAATTGTCCTCAGATTGCTGAAGATTCAACTTTTGCATGTCAATTGCCACATTGTTCAACAACACACCCATAATAGCTTGACCATTGATGCCCACGGAAGCTGTGATACCCAATGTACCATTGTCTGGCATTGGAATTTTCGTTACAATTTCTTCACCTGTCAATGGATTTTTTTGTCCAGTGCGCATTTCCATCTCGTAGCCCATCATTGAGGTATATCCCCACGACAAGTCTGCCGATGGCAACATACTCGCTATCGTCTGCCAACGTTGTGCATACGCTTTTTGTACCGCCAAACTGGCGTTTCTCAAACTGCGATTGGTCTCCACCGCATAGTCTTGCGCCTCGGTGAGGCTTAGGTTTAATGTCGCAGGCACCTCACGCTCGGGTGCACGTTTGGTGGCAGCCATCACATGGTCCTCTGCCACGATGTTCGCACAAAGGGCGAATACAAACATAGTTAATACAATCTTTTTCATTTATCTTTATGGTTTATTATTAGCCTCAATTATTTTTTCACAGCTTTTTCCAAAGTTGTTAGTCCTTCGGGAGTAAAAATGCCACGCAGAAATATATCCATTGATGTTTTGCCTATATGACGCGCATCTTGTGTATTCAGTTTATTGTTATCAATATATTCTGCTACGATCTGATGAGTGTTTACCATCAACATGGCTGCGACTTCTACATCTATCTCTTGTCGGAAAATACCTTCCACCTGTCCTTTCTGCAAAAAACGTACCAATTCTTGTTGCATCACACGATTTATTCGTTTAATATGTTGCTGAAATTGGTTGGGATAGTATTTCTTCAGGTCATATAGCATAGGAGGTGTTTGATGTGTACTCTTTTCTGTTTGCCTAGCTATCTTTGCCCAATCTACAAGCAGTTGCACAACCGTTTTATTAGCTACTAAATGCTGGACATCGCGATTCATCTTCTGCTCATGTTGCTGTAGCAGGACCTCCACCAGATCATCTTTCGAAGCAAAATAAACATAGAACGTCTTCTTCGACATGCCCAACTCATGACATATATCATCCACAGACACACTACGAATGCCCACTTGTTGCATTCGTTCAATTGCCACTTGCAATATATTTTCCCTTACGTCATTCATTGTTTTTCTATGTCTTTCCGCTTTCAATTACGTACCATATACGTAGGATATACGTAACATATACGTAACATACACGTAAGATAAAGCTGTCGATATGCTAAGTTCAACCTTAGTATAATGCAACACCTCTATCGCAAAAACCGTGCAAAGGTACTACATTTCTACGAAACCACCAAATATTTTTGGAAACTTTAACACTTTTGCAGTTTCCAAGTGACAAAAATGGTGTGTTGTTAGGGATAAAAAAAACAGCCACCCCTTGCGGTGTGCAAAGCCGATTTTGTGGCTCTTTGCCACCTTGCCGTGGATCTTGTCCACAGGAAATTACGGGTTCATGACGGGTTCATACCGAGCAAAAACCAGAAGAGCACTGTCACATTTCTGACTCTTCATTAGTCGTCAATCACTCCTTCCGGTCACTCCGTTCATTCCGGAATTTCCATCAGAAAACACTGTGGCATTTTGTACATTTTGTACACTTTAGGAACTTTCGAAAATGCCCAAAATGTACAAAGTGTAAAAAATGCACGATTTGTTTTAAGCTATTCTTTTTTGATAAACACCATGTGCAACATGCAGAATATCATTGGATTGTACAAATTTATTGAGCCACTTGTTTAGCATGTTCAATCCTATTCCAAGGACTTGAGATTGCTTCATAGCGTCTTGCTTGGTGAAGTCCGCAGGAAGCATCTCGAAGAATTGTTTTTGAATGAGCGTATGACCAATTTCGCCTGGAGCAGCGTCCTTATTCTCGGGCAACATCTGAAATATCATTGCGGCATGCATCAGCAACTTGTGACCTATCAAAAGCATCGTCTCAAAGTCATCCTTACACTAAAAAAATCGCTCTTCGGGGCGATTTTTTCATTCACCGCCTCTACACTCTACACCCAACACTACACCCTAGCCTTTAACCTTTAGCCTTTAACTCTACATTCCTACATTCCTACATAAAAAAAAGAGTTCAACTATTGCATACCCTAAATCTCCAGCCTCTAACCTCTAAACTGTAGGCGCAATGCGCCGTCCACTAAACAAAAATCGCATTTCTCTTGCAGATATGCGAATTTTTTTGTACCTTTGCAACCGAATCCTACGCTGGAGGGAGATATGTCCTGCGAAAAGCGTTTCGCACAGGTTCTTTCTTGGGTAGATTTCTGACATATTAAATAGGAAGTAAGAGAATCTGATCTTATACAATAGCAAGAATAATGAATAAAACGACTGAAATAGCAGTACAATACCATTTACCAACGAATTGGGAGCAAGAGAAAGCATTTTCTTTTGACCATTTGTCAGAAGTCGTGACATTGTTGCATGACTCTGCCTATTCGGCTACGGTTAAAGCAGTCAATCGTTTTGCTACAGTCCGCAATTACGTAATAGGATACTATATTGTTGAATACGAGCAACATGGTAGCGACCGTGCTAAGTATGGCGATAGATTGCTCAAACGTTTAGCAGAAAAAGTCAACAAACGCGGTATCAATGAGACGTTGTTGAAGAATTGTCGTCGTTTTTATCAAACTTATCCCCAGATTCAATATTATTTAGAGGGAAAAAGTCCGATGATGTCGGACAAATTTGAAATTCTTTCGACAGTATCTGAGAGTTTGACACAAAAAAGTCCGACAGCGTCGGACAAATTCGTCACAGAAGCAGATAAGCTTATAGCTCAATTGTCATTTTCACACATTGTGGAAATAATGACCGTTGACGACCCTTTGGCACGCTTCTTCTACGAAACGGAGTGCATGAAATGCTGCTGGAATGTCAAGGAGTTGCGCCGTCAGATTTCTACAAATTTGTATTTCCGTGCTGGCATTAGCCAAAAACCAGAACTGCTCTTGCAGCGCACAGAGATTAATCTCACCCCTGCTTTGACCATTAAAGATCCGTTCTCTTTTGAGTTCCTTGGTTTGCGTCCAGAAGCATTTACAGAGAGTGATTTGGAGAATGCACTTATTACTCATCTGCAAGACTTCTTGCTTGAGATGGGAAAAGGTTTTTGCTTTGAGGCACGTCAAAAACGTATGATTATAGATGATGAGTATTACTTTGCGGATTTGGTGTTCTATAATCGTATTTTGCATTGCAATGTCATTGTTGAGTTGAAGGATGATGAGTTTAAGCATGCAGATTTAAGCCAACTCAATGCGTATGTTTCATATTTTAGAGAGAATGAGATGCACGAAGGAGACAATCCTCCTATTGGTATTTTGTTATGCACACGAAAGGGTGAGAAGATGGTAGAATACGCGTTGGCAGGTATGGATAATAATTTGTTTGTTTCTACATATATGTTATCTCTCCCAAATAAGGAAACATTGCAAAATTTCTTGCTTGCTGAGATTAACAATGTGTAAAAAGATAC
>JAZOUT010000094.1:0-6090 GCA_045658305.1 Candidatus Aphodosoma sp.
CCTTTGGCGCATAGGGCGCCGTGCTGTTTCACCAAAGGGAAGAAGTGGGGTAGTGTGGCAGGATTGGCAGCAACGACAGCCTCGCCAAAGAGTAAGCCACATTTGGTGCCACCGATATAAAAGACATCGCATAGGCGGGCAATGTCGGGCAAAGTGACATCGCAATCCTTAGATGCAAGGGCATAGCCAAGGCGAGCACCATCCATATATAAAGGAATATTGTGTTTGTGACAAACGGCAGAGAGTTGCTCAAGTTCGTCGAGCGAATAGAGCGTGCCATACTCGGTAGGCATAGTGATGTAGAGCATGCCAGGAGCCACCATGTGTTCGTAGGTTTCGTCGCGATAGAAATTGGTGATATAGTTGTCGATTTGATTGGCAGTGACTTTGCCATTAGTATCAGGTAGGGTGAGGACCTTGTGACCGCTATGCTCGATGGCACCACTTTCGTGGACATTGATGTGGCCACATTCGGCAGCCAAAACACCCTCGTGGCGACGGAGAAGAGCATCGATGACAGTGGCATTGGTTTGGGTGCCACCCTCCATAAATTGAACCAACGCATTAGGTGCAGCGCATGCAGAACGGATGGCATCTTTAGCCTGCTGAGTATATTGGTCGCAACCATAGCCAACAGTGTGCTCGAGGTTGGTTTCCACTAATCGGTGCATCACTTCGGGGTGAGCACCAGCCATGTAGTCGCTATTGAAGTAGATCATATGTGTAGGAGTTTTAGTAGTCGGTGATTGTAATTTGTTGTTTCATAGGTATTTGTGAAATGTATGTATTATCTTACAAAGGTACGAAAAAAACTTGTAAGCATGCAAGTGGAATAGTAAAATATTGATGTTTTTTGTTTGAGAGAGTATGATTGTTTTGTTGCTGTTTGTGATTGGTTTATAGATGGATAGGTTGGGTTGGTGTGAGATGATGCAATCGGTGAAGGTTGTTTTATTACCATTTGAACTAACTGGTTATCAATCAATTGTTTATATTCTGTAAACCCTACTGAACAAAGCATATTTTTTCTCAAAATAGTTTCATAAAAATTTTACCATTTGAGAAATTTTTTATAATTTTACTATGAAATCGTAAAATATAATTGACATGTCAATTTATATTTGTAATGAAATTGGTAAACATATGAAACTATCAGTCAAGTACATAATTGAACACGAACACGAACTTTGGCAAAAGATTCGTTGGAATTCCATTCCTACTTGCCAATGTGGTTCAACTCATTTGTATGTCTTGAAAGATGGTCGTTTCAAATGTAAGCATTGTAAAAAGATTTTCAGTGATGTATCAAATACAATTGCACAAAATTCTAATCTAAAGAAATGGCAATGGTTATATGCAATCTTTGTAATGTCAACCTTGAAATCAATTTCCGTTGGTGAATTAGCCAAGCACATTTCCGTTTCTATAACTACTGCTCATCGAATGTTGCGAAAGATTTGGTATTATATGTCAAAGGACAATTTCCTCCGAACTGATTTCGCAATTATTGATGAAGCACATATAGGAGCTTGGGCAAATATGAAGTTCAGTAAGAAGTTTGAGTATATGAAGGAACATGGTTTTATGGACCCTGTTAGTCATACCTATACAAAATCCCAAATTTTAGCACAAGTTCCCATAAGAAAGAGCATATTTTGTCAATTATTAATGCTGATAATCAATGTGTATTACAACATATTAGAGGACAAATTAACCATGATGTAATAAAATCCATTATCAAAAGATTTGGGATTAAACACATTATTTCGGATGAATCGACATTATATCGTAATATTCCAGGAACGGTAGTTGAACAATGTAATCACTCTAAAAGGAAATGGTTAACGGATAGTGGATTATCTACTAACCAATGCGAAAATAGATTTGCTTGGACCAAACGAATCTATAATTACATGACACATACAACTGCGAATGATTTACAATTGTACCTAAACCAAATTGCTTTCAAAATCAATAACAATAGAAAGTCTTTGACAGATGTTTTTGATACATTAGGAAGGCTTTGTTGTACTGAATATATTTCCCATAATGGCATAACAAATTGGTTAAGACAAAATGAAATTGTTAATGAACCTGTAGAAATTGAAGAACAAATCTTGGAAATGCTTGATTTTGGATTTGTTGATAAAATTGAGCATAAGCATAAGATTTACAGGAAGAAACGATGATTGGTTCAAATTGTAGTAAAGTAACTGGAGAAGGTTGCTTTATAGTATATTTATAGTATATTTATCCTATGTTGTAGGTATGGAGGAGTTAGGGGGGATAAAGGAATAGGGAGTAGGGAGTAGTTTTTTTATTATGGTGTGGAGTGTTGCGAGATAATTATTTTTTTTGTATCTTTGGAGATTAATTGGTTAAATAGGCTTATTATGAATAGATTGAAATATATATTGTTGGTTTTCACTTTGTTAGTTGGGGTGAGAGGATATGCAGATAGAACAGAATTGGAGCAGGCAGGAATGAAGTTGTCGCAATTTTTGTTTTATCTTGATAATTTGTATGTTGACACGGTGGATGTGGGAGAGTTGGCAGAGAAGGCAATAGTGGAGGTTTTGCAGGAGTTGGACCCACACTCGACATATATTGCGGCAGAAGATGTGGCAGAGATGAATCAGGGAATACAAGGAAACTTTGAGGGGATTGGTATTTCGTATCAGTTTATAAAAGATACAGTTGTGGTGAGTCAGACGATAGCAGGGTGTCCAGCAGAGAAAGTGGGGATGTTGCCAGGCGATAGATTGACGCATGTGGGTGAGACTTGTATTGCCGGTGTGGGTATGAAGCAGTCGGAAATACCGAAATTGATACGTGGACCGAAGGGGTCGAAAGTGAATGTTACGGTTGTGCGTCGTGGTGAGAAAAAGCCTATAGTATTCACGATTATACGCGATAAAATTCCACTTCACTCGGTAGATGCAGCATTTTATGTGGCAGAAGGAGTGGGGTATGTGAAATTGAATAGTTTTTCGGTGACTACGACAGATGAGATAGCGCAGGCATTGGAAGAGTTGGGGAGAGAGGGCGAGTTGAAGAGTTTAGTGCTTGATTTGCAGTCGAATGGCGGTGGTGTGATGTCGGCAGCGATAGAGTTGGTGAACTTGTTTTTGCCAAAAGATAGATTGATAGTATATACCGAAGGAGTACATCAAGATAGATTCTCGGCAATGTCGTATGGCGGTAAGAAGTTGATAGATATACCATTGTATGTGTTGATAGATGAGCATTCGGCATCGGCAAGCGAGATTGTATCGGGGGCATTTCAAGATTGGGATAGAGCGACGATAGTGGGACGTAGATCGTTCGGTAAAGGATTGGTGCAAAGACCATTGAGAATGAAAGATGGGTCGGAAATACGATTGACAACATCGAGATACTATACGCCATCGGGAAGAAATATACAAAAGCCATATAATGCGGGTAAAGAGGAGTATTATAAAGACCTTGAACGTAGATATGAGCATGGTGAGTTTGTGAATTCGGATAGTATCGTATTCCCTGATTCGTTGAAATATAAGACATTGGTAGAAGGTCGTACGGTGTATGGTGGTGGCGGTATATTTCCAGATGTATTTGTTCCGTTAGACACGATGAGAGTGACAAAATTGCATAGAAATGTAGTGGCTAAGGGTGTGTTTGCGCGAACAGTGAGTGAGTTTGTAGATGGTAATAGGAAAGTGTTGTTGCGCAAATATAGCACATTCGAAGAGTTTGAAGCAGGATTTGAGATGAGCGAGAAGATGTATGATAGATTGATAGAGAATGCGCGTGAGGAGAAAGTAGAATTTGATGAGGCAGATGTAGAGAAGAGCAAAAGCCTATTGATGTTGCAGATGAAGGCAGTGGTGGCGCAAGGATTGTATGGAACAGAGGCATTTTATAGGGTGATGTGTGTGGAGAATGCGGCGTTGGATAAGGTGTTGGAGATAATAAAAAAGTAAATTTAAAATAAAGATAAAAGATATGACACAAATTCAAGAATTGGGCGAATTTCGCCTTATTGATGCACTAACAGAATGTATCGAATTGCAAAATGAATCATCGAAAGTGGGCGTAGGCGACGACTGCGCAGTGATGAATTATGGCGAAAAAGATGTGGTGGCGACAACAGATTTGTTGTTGGAAGGCATTCATTTTGACTTGACATATACACCGTTGAAACATTTGGGATATAAAGCAGCGATGGTGAATATCTCGGACGTTTGTGCGATGAATGCACGTCCAACACAGATGTTGGTAAGTATCGGTATCTCGCAACGCTTTCATGTAGAGCAGATTGAGGAACTTTATGCAGGTATATATTTGGCATGCGAGAAAGCTGGCGTAGACGTAGTGGGTGGTGATACATCGGCATCGTTGACAGGTTTGACAATCAGTATCACTTGTCTTGGCGAGGTAGAGAAAGATCGCGCAGTGTTGCGTAGTGGAGCAAAAGAAACAGATTTGATTTGTGTGACAGGCGACCTTGGTGCTGCATATATGGGATTGCAATTGCTTGAACGTGAGAAACGTATATTCGAGAGCGGACAAGATGAAGGATTCCAGCCAGACTTTGCAGGTAAAGAGTATATACTTGAACGTCAGTTGAAACCAGAGGCATGTATAGATACAGTTAAATATCTTCGTGAGAAAAATATTGTGCCAACAGCGATGATGGACGTTAGCGATGGCTTGTCGTCGGAATTGTTGCATATATGCAAAGCGAGTGGAGTAGGATGTCGTGTTTATGAAGATAAATTGCCAATTGACTATGCAACAGCATCGATGTGTGATGAGTTTAATATGAACTTGACAACAGTAGCATTGAATGGGGGTGAAGATTATGAGTTGTTGTTTACAGTGCCATTGTCGGAACACGAAAAACTACAAGGGCTTGAAGGAGTGCATATTATAGGACATATTACAGAAGCAAACGCAGGGGCAGCGTTGATTACACGCGATGGACAAGAGATGCAAATTACAGCACAAGGTTGGAATGCGTTTAAGGGGGAAGATTCAAATAAATAAATTTTTTTAGTATGGGTAAAACAGTAACAACATATCTTATTGATGGAGATCCAAAAGGGACTCAGTATGCTTTTATTAGTAATAAGATTTGCCAAATGTTTGTTGTGCCACGTTCAAATTTATCTTATTTGAATACACAAGAAAAATTACAAAAGCCAGCATTTTATATGTTGCTTGGGGAAGATGAAAATACTAAACCTCAAGCATATATAGGTGAGACTGAAAATTTTAGAGAACGCGTAAAAGATCACGATAGTAAAAAGTCTTTTTGGCAAAAAGCTCTTATATTTGTATCGAAAGATGCCGATATGACAAAAGTTGATGTTCAATATTTGGAGTATAAGGCTATTGAAGAGGCAAAAAAAGCAAATACGTTTGTGTTAAGTGATAATAAGCAAACTCCTAAAGCTCCAAATTTGCCAGAATATCAAAGAGATTCGATGGATGAGTTTTTTGAGGATGTGAAATTTCTGGCTTCGTTTATTGGTTGTAATATTTTTGATGTTGTGCAACCGAAGGAAGAACACTTATTCTATGCAAATCGTAAAGGATGTGGAGCTAAAGGTTTTTATGGTTCTAATGGCTTCACTATATTAAAGGGTAGTTTTATTGTGAAAGATGTAGTTCCTTCTTTTCCTTGGAAGGATAAAAGGGGAAAATTATTGGAAGAGTATGCAGAACAGAAAGAAAGTAATTTTGTGATGATTTCCGATAAAACTTTTTCGAGTCCGAGTACTGCGGCTACATTTGTATTAGGACGCTCTTCGAATGGATGGTCAGATTGGAAAGATAAAGACGGGAATACATTAGATTCTGTGTATCGTAAACAATTAGATTGATATTTGCATATTTCATCATTTTTTTGTAACTTTGCGGTCGAAAAAAATCTAACTAATAATTCAATCAAATATGAAACCAATAAATTTGCTTTCTATCGGTATAGCTTCTGACCATGCTGGTTATGATTTGAAAGAGGCTGTGAAAAAATATCTTGAAGAACAAGGTGTTATTGCTACTGATTTTGGTACAAATAGCACAGATAGTTGCGATTATCCTGATTAT
>JAZOUT010000095.1:0-27300 GCA_045658305.1 Candidatus Aphodosoma sp.
TAATATTGTTTTTTAATAATTTAACTATGTTAGTTTTGTGTTAAAAAAAATAATAATAAATTTATGTCTATTGCGCATTGTTATTAAAAATTTTTTTTCATATATTTTTATTTTTTACAAAAACAATACCATTCTTTAAATATTTATTATTATTTTTCCACAACTAATTAACATGTTTGTTAATAACTATTGTTAATAAAATAAAAGTAAAAAACTTTCAAATTTCAAATTTCGCATTTCAACTTTTTTTTGTACCTTTGTATTATGAATTTTCAATATGATGTTATTGTTATAGGAGCAGGACATGCAGGCTGCGAAGCAGCTTGTGCTTCAGCGAATATGGGTAGTAAGACTTTACTTATTACCATGGATATGAATAAGATAGCTCAAATGAGTTGTAATCCTGCTGTTGGTGGAATTGCCAAAGGTCAAATTGTTCGTGAAATTGATGCTCTTGGTGGTTATATGGGTATTGTTACTGATATGACTGCTATTCAGTTCCGTATGTTAAATAGAAGTAAAGGTCCAGCTATGTGGAGTCCACGTAGTCAATCAGATCGTATGCATTTCATTATGAAATGGCGTGAAATATTGGATAATATACCTAACCTTGATATTTGGCAAGATACTGTTACTGAATTATTAATAGAAAATAATGTAGTAAAAGGTGTAAAAACAACATTAGGTGTTGATTTTCAAGCTAATAGTGTTATTCTTACTGCAGGTACTTTCCTTAATGGTCTTATGCATATTGGTCGTACTCAGATAGTTGGAGGTCGTATATCTGAACCTTCATCTTTTGGAGTTACCGAACAGTTGAAAGCTATAGGTTTTACAAATGATCGTATGAAGACTGGTACACCTGTTCGTATAAATGGTAATTCAATAGATTTCAGTAAGTTACAACGTCAAGATGGTGAAAATGATTTTCATAAATTCTCTTTTCTTGATTATAAACCACGTCCTCTTCCACAACAACCTTGTTGGATAACTTATACTTCTACTGCTACACATGATATACTTCGTAGTGGATTAAAAGATTCACCTCTATATAATGGTCAAATACAAAGTATAGGTCCACGTTATTGTCCAAGTATAGAAACTAAAATTGTAACTTTTACTGATAAAGATCAACATCAATTATTTATAGAACCTGAGGGACATAATACACAAGAGTATTATATCAATGGTTTTTCATCATCTCTTCCTATGGACGTACAGTTTGCTGCTTTACGCACTGTGCCAGGTCTTGAGAATATGAAAGCTTATCGTCCAGGTTATGCTATTGAATATGATTTCTTCGACCCTACTCAACTCTATCATACTCTTGAAACAAAACTTGTAAAAAATCTTTTCTTTGCTGGGCAAGTCAATGGTACTACTGGTTACGAAGAAGCAGCTGGTCAAGGTTTAATTGCAGGTGTTAATGCACATATAAATTGTCATGGTGGCGAACCATTTATTCTTCGTCGTGATGAAGCATATATAGGTGTATTGATAGATGATTTAGTAACTAAAGGTGTTGACGAACCATATCGTATGTTTACATCACGTGCCGAATATCGTATTCTTCTTCGTCAAGATGATGCCGATATGCGATTAACCGAAAAAGCATATAAGCTTGGATTAGCTAAAAAAGATAGATATGATTTAATGATTTCAAAACGTGAAACTATATCTAATTTTATAGAATTTACACGTAATTATTCGGTGCGTCAAGATATGATAAATGATTTTCTTGTTTCTGTTGGTTCTACTCCAGCGCGTCAAACAATGCGACTTTTCGATTTCTTGTTACGTCCACAATTAACCATAAATAATCTTTTAGATATAATTCCAGAACTTCGTCGTCAAACTGATTACATTGAAGAATCGCGTCGTGAAGAGATACTCGAAGCTGCCGAAATTCTTATTAAGTATTCAGGTTATATCGATCGTGAACGTATGGTAGCTGATAAACTTCAACGATTAGATTATATAAATATATCTGATAAATTTGACTACTCTACTATTCAATCTTTATCAACTGAAGCACGTCAAAAATTGAATAAAATAAAACCACAAACTATTGGACAAGCAAGTCGTATTCCAGGTATATCTCCAAATGATATAAATGTACTACTTGTTATGTTAGGTAGATAAAAATATTTATGTTCCACGTGGAACTATATTTTTTAATTTTTATATATTACTAATTACTATTTAATTTTATATATTATGACAATTGAAGAAGTAAAAGCTAATATTCGTGATATAATTGATTTTCCTATACCTGGAATTGTATTTAAGGATTTGACTACAGCTTTTAAAAATCCTGATTGTATGAAGTTTTTTGAAGATGAATTATATCGTCTTTATAAAAATAAAGGTATTACAAAAATAATAGGCATTGAGTCACGTGGATTTATTATGGCTCCTGTGCTTGGAAATAAACTTGGAGTTGGATTTGTACCTATTCGTAAAAAAGGTAAACTTCCTGCCGATGTTATTGAAATATCTTATGGTAAAGAATATGGTGAAGATATTATACAAATTCATGCCGATTCTCTCGATGAAAACGATATAGTTCTTATTCATGATGACCTCCTTGCTACAGGTGGAACTATGAAAGCTGCTTGTGATCTGGTTAAAAAATTTGGTGTAAAAAAAATTTATGTAAATTTCCTTGTTGAATTAGATTTTCTTGAGGGTCGTAAAGTTTTTGGTTCAGAAATAGAAGTAGAATCTTTAGTCCATTTTTAAATTTTTCTATTTTCTATTATTTTACCTATATGAAAGAAAATATTAAGCAGATAATTTCTGTTATGCCATCTACACCTGGAGTATATCAATATTTCAATGCAGATGGTAAAATTATTTATGTAGGTAAAGCAAAAAATCTAAAACGTAGGGTTTCATCGTATTTTAATAAAGTACATGATTCAATTAAAACTAATATATTAGTTAGCAATATTGCAGATATAAAATATATTTGTGTAAATACCGAAGCTGATGCTCTATTGTTAGAAAATAATCTTATAAAAAAATATCAACCACGATATAATATTCTCTTAAAAGATGGTAAAACTTATCCGTGGTTGTGTATCACAAAAGAGCCATTTCCTCGAGTTTTCAAGACTCGAAATGTAGTGCGTGGTGCCGATTATTTCGGTCCTTATCCTAGTAGTTGGACTCTCGATTTATTACTCGAATTGATACGAGAGCTATACCCTATCCGCACTTGTAAGCATCCATTATCAGAACAAGGCATCGCATCTCACAAATATGATGTATGTTTACAATACCATATAAAAAACTGTTTAGCTCCATGTGTTGGTTGTCAATCGCAAGAAGAATATCAAAAATTTATTGATGAAATTCGTGAAATAGCCAAAGGTCGTTCTCATATTATTACTGATTATCTCATGCAGCAGATGCAACAATTGGCTGCTGAATATAAATTTGAAGAGGCTCAAAAAATTAAAGAAAAGTACGATTTAATCGTAAAATATCAATCAAAAACAGTTATCACCACTACAAGCGATAACGATATCGACGTTTTTGGTTACGCCGAAGATGAGCAAAGTGCCTATATCAATATTTTGCGTATTGCTGGCGGTTCCGTTGTACAAGGATTTACTATTGAGTATAAAAAGACACTCGACGAACCAAAAGAAGAGATTCTTGCTTTGGCAATTGTCGAATTACGCGAGCGTTTTAAGAGTATTTCTCGCGAGGTAATTGTGCCTTTTATGCCTGATATTGAGCTAGATAAGGTCAATTTCATTATACCTCAAAAAGGTGATAAGAAAAAACTCTTAGACCTTAGTATTCAGAATGTTAAGCAATATCGTGTTGATAAATACAAGCAGAGTGAGAAACTCAATCCTGAGCAACGCCAAGTACGTTTGTTAAAGGAGATACAAGAGCGTCTCTATCTCGACAAACTACCACAACATATCGAGTGTTTCGACAATTCCAATATTTCTGGTAGCGATGCTGTCGCTGCTTGTGTGGTCTATAAAATGGCGAAACCATCGAAAAAAGACTATCGTAAGTATATCATAAAAACTGTGGTTGGACCCGACGATTATGCTTCTATGGCAGAGGTTGTGCATCGTCGCTATAGTCGTATGATTGCCGAAGGCACTCCCCTACCCGACCTTATTCTCACTGATGGTGGCAAGGGGCAGATGGAGATTGTTCGTCGTGTGGTCGAAGACGAGTTAGGTTTAAATATCTCTATTGCGGGTTTAGCTAAAAACGACAAGCACCATACGTCTGAAGTTTTGGTAGGTTTTCCACCACGTTCGATAGGACTCAAACCAACCGACACTCTTTTTAAATTTCTTGCTTCGGTGCAAGATGAGGTTCATCGTTTTGCTATCACTTTCCATCGCGACAAGCGAAGCAAGTCACAAACTCAGTCCGAACTCGATAAAATATCTGGTGTGGGCGAAAAAAACAAAAATTTGCTCTTAAAGCACTTCAAATCCGTAAAACGAATCTCTTTGGCTTCCGAAACCGAAATTGCCGAAGTTGTCGGAAAGTCCAAAGCATCAATTATTTACGCACATTTTCATCCCAAAATGGAGCCTTGAGAATCGAATATTTTTTTGAAACCCTCCTACCTATAAGCTTTATAATACTATAATTTTAATAATTTTTGTGGTAAACCAAAAATTTGCGAAGTTGCGAAGTTGCAAACTTCAATTTTACTTCGAAATTTCGCAACCTCGCAAATTTCAATATTTGAGATGTCACTCTTCTTTGAGATAGGTTGCTTGAAGGTATAGTATAGTTTAGGAAAAACGAATACCCACTCACAGTGTGTACTCTTCTATATTTTTCTCCAAATTTAAATATACTATACAGCAAGGTGCAAGCAACCCTCACCTAACCCAAAAAATACCCACTCACAGTGTGTATTCGTTTTTTTTTGAAAAAAACAAAAAACTATTATATGGAACAACAAACTCAAAAACTCAAATTTTCAACGGCCTTCTGGACGGCCAACGTTGCCGAGATGCTCGAACGCACGGCTTATTATGCTTTATTTATCGCAATCACTTTCTATTTGTCGAATATTCTTGGTTTCAGTGATATCGAAGCCGGATTTATTTCAGGTGGATTTTCGGCATTGATGTATCTATTGCCAATTTTCACAGGTGCCTATGCTGACAAGATTGGCTATCGTAAAGCAATGATCATCGCCTTCACCATGATGCCTATTGGTTATCTTTTGTTAGGTATATTACCATTTATGCTCGAAGGTCTTGGATTGGTTCACTATGCCGATGCTCCTGAGGGGGCCAAAGCGCTTGTAGCAAATATTATCACAGAGAATCAATATTATGGCTTGCAAGAGAGTCCACTCAAATGGTTGGTCATCCCAATCATGTTGATTATGGTGTTTGGAGGTAGTTTCATCCGTAGTCTCATTCGTGCCTCTGTTGCACGTGAAACAACCACCGAAACACGTGCTCGTGGTTACTCTATTTTCTACACTTTGGTCAATATCGGTGCTTTCAGTGGTAAGTGTGTCATTGACCCATTGCGTGGATGGATTGGCGAGCGTGCCTATATCTATGTCAACTTTTTCTCCACAGCTTTGTGTCTTGTTGCTTTGGTATTGATTATTTTTATGTATCATTCAGTTAATACTGAGGGTGAAAACAAAACAATGCACGAGGTATGGCAAGGATTGTGGAAAGGTCTCACTAACAAACGTTTATTGATATTTATCTTCATTGCATCAGGTTTTTGGATGTGCCAACAACAATTGTACGCCACTATGCCTAAATATGTTATCCGTATGGCAGGCGAAGCAGCCAAACCAGGTTGGATTGCCAATGTCAATCCGTTGGTCGTAGTGTTGATGGTTAACTTGATTACAAAATGGATGTCGCGCTACACTGCTCTTACCTCTATGGTTGTAGGTATGATACTCGTGCCAGTTGCCGCTTTGGTTATGTCAACAGGCAATCTCCTTGGTAGCGAACCTATTTTTGGTATGCACCCTATCACACTTATGTTGGTCGTAGGTATCATGTTGCAAGGCTTGTGCGAGTGTTTCATTACGCCTCGCTATTTAGAGTATTTTTCGCTCCAAGCCCCTAAAGGCGAGGAGGGTATGTATCTTGGTTTCAGTCAGTTGGATTCGTTCTTTTCATCTATAATAGGTTTTGGTTTGTCAGGTGTATTGTTGCAAAAATATTGTCCCGACCCAAAATTATTCGAAACTCACGAAGCATGGCTCGAAGCTTCTGCTAATGCACACTATATTTGGTATTATTTTGCAGCCATTGGTGTAGCCGCTGCTGTCGGACTCATTCTATATGAAGTAATTACAAAACGCATCGATGCTAAAAAATAATGAATAAAGTAGCCACAATAGGTTTTTTCGATGGTGTTCATTTAGGGCATAACTACTTGTTAGAGCAACTCAAATCAGAGGCTCAACAGAGAGCTATGCAATCTATGGTTGTCTCATTTGCCAACCATCCACGATTGTTTTTCGACCCGAATTGTGGGTTGAAACAGCTCACTTTGTCCAACGAAAAACTCACTTTACTTAAGCAAAATGGTGTTGATGAGGTAGTTATGTTGCAATTCGACGAGCACTTGTCTAAACTCACATCGCGTGAATTTATGAAATTGCTTGTCGAGAAATACGGAGTTAAACTCTTATTGATGGGCTACGATCATCGTTTTGGTAGCGACCGAAATACTTCGTTCGATGAATATATCGAATATGGTAGCCGGTTAGGATTAGAGATTAAGCGTTGCGACGGTTTTAGCGAGAGCGAGGTAATGGTGAGTAGCTCTAAAGTGCGTCGAGCATTAGAATTGTGGGATATACCTTTGGCTAATAAGTTGTTGGGATATAAATATTTTATTAAAGGTAGGGTAGTAGAAGGTCAAAAAATAGGTCGTCAGATAGGTTTCCCTACAGCAAATTTAGATGTTGATACATTGAAATTGATACCTTCAGATGGGGTATATGTAGTGGAAGTTGTTGTTAGAGAGTTTATTTATCGAGGAGTGTTGAACATAGGTAGCCGTCCGACTGTCGATGGCGACAAACGGACTATAGAGGTTCATATAATAGGATATGAAGGAGATGAGCTATATGGAGAGGAATTAGAGTTGCGCTTTTTGCGTTTTTTGCGTTATGAGCAACGTTTTTCTTCTCTTGACGATCTACGAGAGCAGATAAGAAAAGATTTCAATAGAGCTAATATATAAGCTTATAATAGAGTTGTAGTAAATAAAAAGGGCGCAATCTACATTGCGCCCTTTTTATTTATAAGCTTAAAGTTTCTTTTATAAGGAGAGGAATTTTAGTATTTTCCATTATTCCTGTAAATTTATTGGCGTGAGGACCAAATGAATAGATTGGTACCATTGTACCTGTATGTCCTCCTGTATTGAATTGCGCTACTATGGTAGAGTCGGTATAAGAGCCATTGAGGATGGTCATACCGCCTGTTTCGTGGTCGGCTGTGATAACGACAAGGGTTTCTCCATCGCACTCGGCAAAGTCTAAGGCTACGCGGATAGCTCGGTCGAAATCGAGCACTTCGTCTATTACGCCTTCGGTATTGTTGCCATGACCTTGATAGTCGATTTGTGAGCCTTCGACCATGAGGAAGAAGCCATCGCCTCGAGCATCTAACGACTTGATAGCCAAATCGACTGCATGAGGAAGAAAATCGCCACGCTCAAAAGCTTTAGGCATATCACTGTCGGCACAGAGTGCGCCAAATGGCAATAATACAGGTGCTTCGATTGAGTCGAGAGAATAGACTATGTTGTAGTTGGCATTGCGGAGCGAGTCGGAATAGTTGAGCGAATCGGTGCGGAGTTCGAAATCGTTGCGACCGCCACCGACAAAGAAATCGATACCCGAAGTGAGCATGTCGGCAGCAATCTCTTGGTACATGCCACGATTGATTTGATGAGCATAGAACGATGCAGGAGTGGCGTGAGTGATGCGAACAGTGGCAACGAGTCCGGTAGCCATGCCAGCCTGTTCGGCAGCAGAGAGTACAGATTTCACCGCTACGGAGTCGGCATTCATGCCAATCATGCCGTTGTTGGTTTTAGAGCCAGTGGCGAGGGCAGTGCCACCTGCGGCAGAGTCGGTGATATAGGAATTGGCAGAATAGGTTTTGGCAAGACCAGTGTGGGTGCAACGCTCGATGTTGAGGGTGCCACCATTGGCTGTCATGCCAGCATAGAGTTGATTTAGTCCCATTCCATCTCCAATCATGAAGATTACGTTTTTTACTTTATGTGGTTTTGGATATTCTGTTTTGTTTGCACATTGATTGTTGCAACTGGCAAAGAGTACAAGAATTAGTGATAAAAATAGTGCTTTTTTCATAGTTTTTGTATGAGTGAAAGTATGGTTATCCTATGAATAAGGTTGCTATTGGGTAGGGATTTTTATTTAGTCGATAATGACTTCTTCGGCGAGGGCTTCATGTCCGTTAAGTTCGAGACGAATTGCCATTAATTCTTTGCGTACTGATTTTAGAGTTTGGATTACTTTTAGACGTTTTTCATCGACGTCGCGATGATTTGCTAATCGTTCATTTACGCCTGCAAGTGTAAGGTGTTGGTCCTCAATAAGGAATTTTATTTGTCGTAGTAGGTCAATATCTTTTTGTATATAACGGCGTGTGCCACCAGCTGATTTATTTGGATTAAGTAGTGGTATCTCTTTTTCCCAAAACCGCAAAGTTGATTGTGGTAACTTTAATTCATTTGCCACTTCTCGTATTGAATAATATTTTTTATTTGTCATATTTATTTGCAAATACGAAGTTTTTGTCCTATGCGTATTGTTGTAGAATTGAGTTTATTCCACTTTTGAATATTTTTCACTGATACGCGATATTTTTTTGCGATTCCACCAAGAGTATCTCCACTCTTGACTTTGTAGTAAATAACCTCACCTTCAGACGGTTCAAACTTCACTTCGCGTTTAGCTAACTCGGGTTTATAAGCCAAAATGCTATCGCGATTGAGGGCATAGGAATTGATATGCTCGAAAGGCACAACAAGAGGGTAAGGCTTGATGTTGCCAGGGATGATGTCGTAACGATACTGAGGATTGAGGAATTTGAGTTCGTCGAGCGGAATATTGACCTTTTCGGCAATTTGCTGAAGGTGAACACGGTCGGAAATCATGACAGTGTCGGTAGCATAATTGAAGAGAGGAGTGGCAGGACACATGTTGTGCTCTTCGTAGAAATTCATTATGTAGTTTGCTGCAATGAAGAGTGGCACATAACTACGAGTTTCGCGAGGGAGATATGGATAGATTTCCCAGAAATTGCGTTTGCCATTAGCAATACGAATAGCTTTTGCCACATTGCCAGGTCCACAATTATAGGCTGCAATCACAAGGTGCCAATCGCCATAGAGCTTGTATAAATCGGCAAGGAAACGAGCGGCAGCATCGGAAGCCTTGCGAGGGTCGCGACGCTCATCGACCATGCTATTGACTTCGAGACCATAGATTTTGCCTGTGCCAACCATGAATTGCCACAAGCCCATAGCACCAACAGGTGATTTGGCCTTGGCATTGAGGGCACTCTCTATAACAGGTAAATATTTCAATTCGAGAGGTACATCATAACGATTCAACGCCTCTTCGAACATCGGGAAATAGTAGGCATTGCCGATGCCGAGCATGTAGCCTACATCTTTAGGGCAACGCGCATAGCGTTCGATACACGACTTAACTACACGATTATAGGTCATCTCCATGACATGCGGCATTGATTGCAAACGTGTTATATAGACCGAATCGGAATAATATATAGCTCCACTATCAGTGCGCTCGCATTCTATTTGGAATGATTTTTCAATGAAATAATCATGTAATATGGTGTCTAATGGTAGCAAGGCGATATATTGCGTATCTAATTGAAGATCAAGAGTTGTGTCTAATTTAGAGTTGAGAGTTGAATCTGAAATTGTGAGGATATAATCAGAAACAGTGAAGAGAGAATCTTGTGCTATTACATTGATAGACAAGATTGAAGAGAATATTATATATAAGAATTTTCTCATCATAAAAAATATGTGTTAGTTAAAAATAAATTTGCATTTGACAACTTGCAGTTGGTTTGCCTGTATGTTGTTCTATATCTAATTTTGGACGTACTTTCATAGATAAGTCTGTACTAATGTCAAAGTCAGCTAATTGAGCATCTACATAGGCATCTATCACTGATAAAGCATAGACTGCTACACCAACTACTATGAATATATCTCGATAACGGCGATATGAGTTTACACGATTTTTTACATAATTTCCGGCACTTGATTCGGGATAACCTTGAGGTATTAATTCAAGATGATAATTTGTATTAGGATCAGAATCTAAATAATCGCGATATCCTTTCATGTAATCATTGTAATGTCCACCATAATAGGAAACAGCATATGCTACACCCATTGCGCCACCATATATTATTGGTAATTTCCAATATTTACGATTATAAATTTGACCAGCACCTGGAAAAGTCAATCCTAACCAAAGACTTTTATTCGGATCAGGTTTGAAATTTGCTTGGTCTAAAGCTCGTTGCTCTCGACGTATTTGTTTAGCTAAACGAATAGAATCTTTTTGTAGAGATGTGTTTTTTTCTATCTCTAATTGCGAATTGAGAGTTGTAAATTGAGTGTTAGAGCTTAAAGAGGATTGAGCAGAAAATATTGTTGTATCAGATAATAATTGTGAATTGTCGGATTGTGCTTGTAGCAAACCTGCTACAAACACACAAAATAGCAATATATACAATTTGCAACAATTCGGCATTTTAAAATCTTATATTTTATCGAACAATGACATTAATCGCATCAAATCTTCATCAGAATCAAAAGGAATAACCACCTTGCCTTTACCTTTTTCGTTGTAAGATAATTTGACATGTGCATTGAATTTTTCGTTTAATTCTTTGCAAAGTGTGTCATACTCTTCCGGCATAATAGTATGTTGTTTTTCTTTCTTTTCTGCTTTTTCTGTTGTTTCGCCAGTTGCTGCCATGCGCACCAATTCTTCGGTACGACGCACTGATGCTCCTTCGTTCAACACTTGCGCATAAATAGCCAACATTTGTTCTGGATTATCAACACTAACGAGAGCTCGAGCATGACCCATATCTATCTTTTTATCTTTCAAACCCATTTGTATTTCAGCAGGAAGTTTAAGAAGACGAAGATAGTTTGTGATAGTTGCACGCTTTTTGCCAACACGTTCAGCTAAAGCTTCTTGTGTGAGATTGAGTGTAGCTACAAGGCTATTATAACTTAACGCAATTTCTATGGCGTTCAAATCTTCACGTTGGATATTCTCAATGAGCGCCATCTCCATCACTTGCCCGTCATCTACATCACGAATATATGCAGGAATTTTGTTTAATCCTGCTAATTTAGATGCACGATAACGACGCTCACCTGCAATTATTTGGTAGTTATCATCGCTGATTTTGCGTAATGTAATAGGGCTAATGATACCATTAGCACGAATAGATGCCGCCAACTCCTCAAGAGCCTCATCGTCAAATTCAGTACGAGGCTGATTTGGGTTTGGTTTTATCTTGCTTATTTCTATCTTATTAAAAATGGTCGAACCAACTGCAGCCACTGGTTCTGTCTCAATCAATGCGCTTAGTCCACGACCTAATGCTTGTTTTTTCATATTCTAAATTAATAATAACGAGTAGCGAGTAACAAAACTTGCCATTCGGATTGTTTTTAGACTTTTAATAACGAGTAATGAGACTCGCCATTCCCTATCCCTTATTTATAAGTTCTTTAGCAAGTTCTATATGATTTTGTGCTCCACGCGAATCTGGGTCATAAACCAATGCTGGTTGTCCGTATGAAGTCGCCTCAGAAAGTTTTACGTTACGTTGAATTGTGGTTTTGAATACCATATCACCGAAGTGTTTACGTACCTCTTCAGCCACTTGGTTAGCATAACGAAGACGAGCATCAAACATAGTAAGCAAGAAACCTTCGATATTAAGCGCAGGATTTAAGCCACTTTTTATAATTTTAATAGTATTCAATAACTTGCCAATACCTTCAAGAGCAAAATATTCACATTGAACAGGGATTATTACCGAATCGGCAGCCGTAAGAGCATTGACCGTAATAAGTCCTAACGATGGCGAGCAGTCGATGATAATATAGTCATATTTACTCTTCTCTGTTATCAACATATTGCGCATACATTTCTCGCGATTCTCGAGGTTAAGCATCTCTATCTCAGCACCTACAAGGTCGATATGCGAAGGTACAATTTTCAAACCTTCAATGTCGGTATCGAAAGTAGCATCGGCTACCTTCACCTCACCAATCATACACTCATAAACCGTTGTTTTTAATTCTTTAATTTCTACACCTAAACCTGACGAAGCATTTGCTTGTGGGTCAGCATCGATGAGTAGCACCGTTTTTCCCTGTTTTGCCAACGATGCCGAAAGATTGATACTAGTGGTTGTCTTACCCACACCACCCTTCTGATTTGCTATTGCTATAATTTTTCCCATAATTTCTATTTTTATTAAGTCAGAATAACAAAAAAATCTCAAAAATTCATAAGTCTCATAACCCTATTCAATAATATACGAACAATATATTGCTTCATAGGATAACCATACCTTCCAAGATAGTGAACCTTACCTTCAAGCAACCCATATCAAAGAAGTCCGCCATATAAACCTAAACTTTTTGGGTGTGGTAGCCTTAATAGTTTTTGATATCTTATTTTATCTTTTCTAAATTTCTTTCAATAACTTCAATTATTTTGCTCGAATGGAGACTCTCAAGACAGCGGTAGTCGCCATATTTGCATTTGCGGTCGGAATGAGCCGTACAAGGCCGGCATGAGAAATCAACTCCTACGCAGTTGTCTATTGATTGTTTCCACCCGAGGAAACCAGAATAAGGATGTGTTGCTCCCCATACACTTACCACAGGTACAGCCATCAACGAAGCCAAGTGCATATTTGCCGAGTCCATACTTACCATCACATCAAGCCGATTCATCAACGCTAACTCATCATCAAGTTGCAAATTAGTATATACCGCATAAACATTCTCATATAATGATTGCCAATCCGACAATAACTCATTCTCCATTTCTCCAGCACCAAACAAAAATATTTTAGTATTAGGCTGTTTGTCAAAATGCATAATAATATTCTTCATCTTGCGGAAAGGCAACGTTTTGCCTCTCGCTATTGAAAATGGCGCAATACCAATCCATTGCCCTTGTTTTTCGCCGTATAATTTTGTGATTTTATCTTTTTGTTCAATCGAAGGCTCATATAGTTTACAGAACGAATCATTTACTTTTAACCCAATTTTAGCATATAAACGAGCCTGTCGGTCGAAAATTGTAGGTATTGGATGATATTTTTCTGCTCCATGCTTAATCAAACGTTTTTGTTCTGCTGAAGCAAATCCAATAGCCAAAGTTTTAGTGCCTGAAAGTATAAATAGGCGGGTAATCATTTTTGTGCGCCACGAGCGTTGCATATCAAGCACCACATCAGGGCGTAAGGCTTTTAATTCCTTAAAAAGTCGATATATCCCTATAGGACTTTTGTGCGCTCCACGAATATCACTTCCAACGAATGTAATATTGTTTATCTTATCAAAAAGCGGACGCAAAAAACTACGACTAAGCACAACAAATTCATGTTCAGGATAGTCGCGCGTAAGCCCATAAAGTTGTGGAACAATTGCCGCAACATTACTAATTGATGAAAAACAAGTTATCAACACTCTCATAATTACTCATTTAGTATTTACATAGTAACCTATGCAAATAAAGTACAAAAATAGTAATTTTTCTCGAATGTTCCACGCAGTTTTTAGTTAAAAATATTAACAAGATATTAACAAGAAAAAATCTTCATCTTGCAATAGCAAAATGAAGATTTTTTTATTTATGGCAGACGTTCGAGCCGAGTGTCCTTACTGTGTATTGTAAAATTAGAATGCGTTAATGATAGCGCAGAAGTCATCAGCTTTGAGTGATGCGCCACCGATGAGGCCACCGTCAATGTCAGGGTTAGCGAAGAGGCCTGCAGCATTTTTAGCATTACAGCTACCACCATAAAGGATTGATGTGTTGTCAGCTACCTCTTTACCATATTTTTCAGCGATAAGGCTACGGATGTAAGCATGGATTTCTTGTGCTTGCTCTGGAGTGGCAGTAAGACCTGTACCAATAGCCCAAACTGGTTCGTAAGCAATAACGAGTTTGCCAAAATCTTCAGCTGAAAGGTTGAATACTGAACCTTCAAGTTGTGCTTTAACTACTTCGTTTTGACGGTTAGCTTCGCGCTCTTCTTTTACTTCACCAATACAGAAAATTGGACGGAGGTTGTTGGCCAAAGCTAATTGTACTTTTTCTCGAAGTATTTCGTATGTTTCGCCATAGTAAGTGCGACGTTCAGAGTGACCGATGATGCAATATGTTGCGCCTGTAGAAGCTACCATTTCGGCAGAAACCTCGCCTGTATAAGCACCAGATGCGTGGTCGGCACAGTTTTCGGCAGCAACAGCAATTGGAGAACCTTTAACTAATTCTGCCACAGTTGCAAGGTGGATAAATGGTGTACCGATTATCACATCGCAATTAGGGTTAGATACTTTTTCTTTCAATTCTGCAGCCAAAGCTACGCCTTCTTGCAGGTTTTTGTTCATTTTCCAGTTACCTGCTACAATGTTTTTTCTCATATTCTTGGATTTTTAATTGTTATTTATTTTGCAGTATTTCCAATTAGGATTGAATTTGTCGATGATTTTTGCTCCTTTGAGGATTACGATACCAGGGTTAGAACGCACCATAGTTTTGAGTTGAATTGGGTCGGTGAGTGCAAATTGGTATGGGAGATTGTGTTTTTGTTTGAATTCATCAATCAAATCAGATGAGGCAGTAAGTACGAGGAATTCAGCTCCTTCGGCTTGTGCTTTATCATGGATTTGACGCACGTTGTCGAGGTATTTAGTTTTTGTTTTGTGCAAATCGTACATAACAACAAGATAGGTGCGACTGTCGCTATAGAGGATATCGTAAGTAAGGTCGTCACCTTCGGGGGTAATGATAGAGAAGTCGTGAATAGGAGGTTCTTCGCCTTTGGTTATCAATTCGGTACGTTGTTCAACGAATGTCCATGTAGAGTCGTTGTAAGGTGCATCTTGTAATTCGAATTCTTGTTCTATGCCATTGCGACTATAGATGAATGTGGTGTGATATTGGTCGCGTACGGCACCTTCGGGGAGTTCCATGCCTTCGAGGATGTCATTACCTATTTTATAAGGGCGGAAGTCGATAATAGGCAGATTGTTGAGTGAATGAATGCCCATGCCGATAGTGATGAGGCAGAAACTCAAAGTTAGTGTCCAAGATGGGAATGGAGTGAGCCAAGGTTGATAAAGGCGTTTTTGCAATATCCACAAAATGATGATTAGTGCGTCGAGCACTATGTTTTTCCAAAAAGTTGCCCAATTGGATAGGATGATAGCATCGCCAAAGCATCCACAGTCGGTAACTGGATTTGTGAGAGCAATCCAGAGTGTGAGTGGTGTCATTGCAACCATGAGGAGAGAAGACAACCACAATCCGAGTTTGAAATTGATGTTGGTTATCAATAATATACCAGCAAGGAACTCGGCAGTTATTAAAGCAAAAGATGCTACTAAGGCTAATTCGGAAAACCAGCTTAGTTGCATTACTTCGAGGTAGTCTTGTATTTTGTAGGTAGTGCCAAGAGGGTCTATTGCCTTTACAAAACCTGAAAAAACAAAGGTTGCACCTACTAATAATTTTGAAAGTTGAAAGTTGAAAGTTGAAAGTTGAAATTTAACCATAATATATCAAATCTCTATGCACTATACACTAAACTCTGTACTATCATTGTTGAATCATATAGAATATAGCGTAATTGAGCATGTCAAAATAGTTGGCATCGACACCTTCAGAGATGAGGGTTTTGCCGTTGTTGTCTTCGATTTGCTTGGTACGATGTATCTTCATGAGGATGAGGTCGGTATATGATTGAGTGCGCATTTGACGCCATGCTTCGTCATAGTCGTGATTTTTGGTAATCATTAGGTTTTTGGCTGCGAGCATGTATTTATCATACAACTCGAGTGCTCGCTCAATTGGTAGGTCGTCGGTTTCGGCATAGCCTAATTCTAATTGGATGAGGGCAATGATGCAATAGTTGATGATGCCAATCAATTCTGGGCGGATGCCTTCGTTGACCATTGAAGTACCTTTGATTTCTAATGAGCGAATGCGGTTGGCTTTAATGAATATTTGGTCGGTAAGACTTGCTGGACGCATGATGCGCCATGCTGCTCCGTAGTCTTTCAATTTTTTTTCGTATATTGAACGGCATTCAGCCGCTGATTTGTCGAATTGTTGTTCTGTGAGAGTCATAATTTTTTTTGTTGATACACAATGAGAGTGTGTATTTTGTGGGTAAGGTGGGGGTTGCTTGCAGTATGCTGTATCCTATGTTTAAGTTTTGGAATTATTAGGAATGAATACACACTCTCATTGTGTATTCATTCCTTGTTATTTTAGTCTTCTACTGGATGTAATTTTGAGTCAGCTACGGCTTCGACTACGTTGACGATATAGTCGCCCATTTTTTCACATTCAACGATTGTGTCCATGTAGGTTGTTGCAATAGGATAGTTGTAGTAACCTTCGTTTACGGCAACAACGTTTTGGAGTTTGAGTTGATTGCGATAGTTGTTGATTTCGTTTTCGATATTTTGGGCTGTATTTACGTACGTATGGTCGATATGGTCTTCGGTGAGTACGTTACACATGTTTTGTAAACCGCTTTCGATGAGGTTGAACATTAATTCGATGTTGCCATTTAATTCATCGGTGAATTTTTCAGGTTGTTGTTTGCGGCGTTGCAATGTGCGAGCAAGATTGTAGCATGAGTCGGCAACGCTCTCGATTTCAGAGATTACACGAAGTTTCATTTGCACTTGGTGTTTACTTTCGTCAGAGAGGCGACCAGCAGAAACTTTTGTTAAATAGTTTGCTATCTCCATTTCCATGCGGTCGGAGATGTTTTCGTATTTTTGGATACGAGAGAATTTAGCAGTAAATTCTTTGTCGTCTTCTTCGTGGAACAAATCACGTACGAGGCCAAACATGCGTTGAGCGCGTTCGCCATAAAGTTGTATTTCTTTGCGTGCTTGAAGGATTGAAAGCTCTGATGTAGAGAGCATACCTGTTGTGATGAAAGTAAGATGTGATTCGTTGTCTTCTTCTGTAGGTTTTGCAGGGATGAGTTTTGTAACGATTTTTACATACAAGCCTGTTAACCAAATCATAATGCAGATGTTGATTGTGTTGAAAAGGGTGTGGAAGATAGACAAACCGAATGATACGTATGCTTGATTAGCCGCAAAAGTAGTGGCAAGTTGTTGATTTGTAGGGTTGGTTAAATCGAGTGTGCCATCGTTTAGGGCATTGATGATTGCAGGTTCGGTGCTATCTACGAATGAGAGTAATGCTGTAGGGTCGCCTTGTCCGAGAGTTGACAACCAAATGACGAGTTTCATGAATGGATAGTATAGAGCTAATACCCAAATAGAACCTAATACGTTGAACATTAAGTGTCCCATGGCTGCGCGTTTTGCCCAAATATTACCTGATATGGCTGCGATGAGTGGAGTGATACATGTACCGATGTTGCTACCGAGAACCAAAGCGGCTGCCATGTCGAATGAAATCCAACCTTTGCTACAGATGACGAGTACGATAGCAAAGGTAACACTTGATGATTGTACTACCATTGTAAGTATCATACCAACTAAGGCAAAAAGTATGATAGATAAGAATCCCATGTCGGCATAGTTTTGTATTGCGGCAAAGAGTTCAGGGTTAGAACGAAGGTCTGGCACAGAGTGGTTTAATAAATCTAATCCCATGAATAAGAAAGAGAAACCGAGGATTACTTCACCCCAACTTTTCCATGAATTTTTCTGAGAAAAGAGCATTGGAATTGTAAATGCTATGAGAGGAATAGAAGCTGCAGCGAGATTAACTTTGAAACCACCGAGATAGAGAATCCAAGCTGTGGCAGTAGTACCTACGTTGGCGCCCATGATAACCGCCATAGATTGTCCTAAAGACAATAATCCGGCATTGACGAAACTAACAATCATTACAGTAGTTGCTGAAGAACTCTGAATGAGTGCAGTTACAAGAATACCAGTCAAGGCTCCGACAAAACGATTGTTTGTCATCCATGCCAAAATGTTACGCAATCGGTCGCCCGCTGCTTTTTGCAAACCCTCACTCATCAATTTCATACCGTACAAAAAGAGTCCGATAGAGCCAATGAGGGTCAATAAATCAATAAAACCAAAATTCATAATAAAAAGTTAAAATTTTCCGACTGCAAATTTAATAAAAATTTGTCTATTATTTATAATTTTTTTATGTAACTTTGACGACGAAATAATGTTTTTTTTATAATTAAATAAATTACGCTGAAAATTAAACAATTAAGCAACATTCTCTAAGCTTTCAATCCTAACCTTTAACCTCTAACCCCTAAACACTATACTCTCATGGTTACAATCTATTGCAAGAACACACAGACATTCAAAGAGTATCCTATGGGCATCTCTTTGCTCGACATTTACAATGACCTTCAAATCAATCTGCCTAATCAGGTCGTAGCAGCCCGTGTAAATTATAAAGTAGAATCGTTGAATTTTAGAATTTATAAGCCAAAAAACATCGAATTCATCGATGTTACATGCTCATCGGGCAATCGTGTTTACCTACGTTCTATCAGTATGATTATGGCTAAGGCGTTGTCGGAGATTCGTCCTGATTCGCAGCTTCGTATTGAGCATCCTATCTGTCATGGTTATTATTGCTGTATAGATAATCGTGAATCGAAAGTGCCTGAGAGCCTTATTGATGAATTGCGTTGTAAGATGCAAGAAATCATTGCTGCCGACATGCCTATTGTGAGCGAAGAACGCCAAACTATGACCGTAATAGAGATGTTCCGTCAGCGCGGTTTGATGGATAAAGCTATTCTGTTTGAGACTCTTGGCGTGCCATACGTGCGTTATTTTCGTATGGGTGATTATATTGACCACTATAATGGCGTATTGGTGCCATCGACGGGCTATGTGCCTGTGTTTGACCTACAAAGTTATAAAAATGGTATTCTTCTACGAGTTGTTGATAGAAAGAATCCTACGCAAGTGGCAGAGTTTGTTGATGAACCAAAGATGTTTGATGTTTTCAATGAATTTGTGCGTTGGAATAAATTGATGGAACTCACAAATATTGGCGATTTCAACAAAATATGTCGCGACCATTCAGTGTACGACCTAATCAAAGTATCGGAGGCATTGCATGAGAAAAAGATTGCGCAAATAGCCGATATGATTGCCCAGCGCCAACCTGAGAGCCGTTTTGTAATGATTTCTGGTCCATCTTCGTCAGGCAAAACTACATTCTCTAAACGCCTTAGTGTTCAACTTGTGGTGGCTGGTATAAAACCTATTGTTCTCAGTCTTGACAACTATTTTGTCAATCGCAATGATACTCCACTTGATGAGAATGGACAATGGGATTTCGAAGCCCTTAACGCTCTCGATCTTGAATTACTTAATGACCAATTAGTCAGAATATTGAATGGCGAAGAAGTTGAAATACCATATTTTGATTTTACTATTGGTGAACGTTGTTGGCGTGGTGATAAAGTAAAACTTACACCTGGTAGTGTGCTAATTATGGAGGGTATCCACGCCCTCAATCCTGATATGTGTCCGTCGATACCACAATCGGCTATGTTCAAAGTATATGTATCGGCTCTTACCACTATTTCGCTCGATTCCCACAACTGGATTCCTACTGAAGATACTCGCTTGTTGCGTCGCATAGTGCGCGACTACAAGTTCCGCAACTATTCAGCTCGCGAAACCATACAGCGCTGGCCATCCGTTCGTCGTGGTGAAGAACGATGGATATTCCCTTATCAAGAGAATGCCGATGTGATGTTCAATTCGGCATTGCTGTTCGAACTTGCCGTGTTACGTAAGCATGCCGAGCCAATCCTCGCCGACGTGCCACAATATTGCGAAGAATACACCGAAGCACACCGTCTTCTTAAATTCCTCAAATACTTTATCCCAATCCACGACCACGAAATCCCAGCCACATCATTGTTGAGAGAGTTTTTGGGTGGCAGTGCATTTAAGTAGTTTATATTTAATATATTATAAAATAGTACTCACTTTGTTTAGTGGGTATTATTTTTTTGTTTTTAAGTAAAGGGCAAGTATCTTGCTCTTTAGTTGAGGGATTTTTTCGAATAAGGTATAAGGAGAGGGAGGGAATGAGTCGATATGTTTGAAGTTTGCTTTATAGTATGTTTATTATATATTTATAGTATGTTTATCATATATTTATACTATATTTATAGTATGTTGTAGTTAGGAAGAGATAAGGGAGAAATATTTTATTTATCGATATTCATTCTTTTTTCAAAGATATTTTATTACCTTTGTAATCACAAAAAAGTTGTTGGAGATGTATCACAAAATATTAAAGGAAAATTGGGGTTATGATAATTTCCGACCATTGCAATTAGATATTATTGAGAGCATTGGGTCGGGGAAAGATACGCTTGCTATATTGCCAACTGGAGGGGGTAAGTCGCTGACTTATCAGGTGCCTGCGCTGGCTATGGAGGGTATGGCTCTGATTGTGTCACCTCTTATTGCGTTGATGACGGACCAGATACAGAATCTGCGCAAACGTGGCATTCGTGCCGAAGTGATACATGCGGGTATGAATCGTGATAAGGTGTTTAATATACTGGAACAGGCGCAGTATGGAGCATTCAAAATGTTGTATGTTGCCCCTGAACGCCTACAGTCGGACTTATTTCTCAAACGTTTACAATTTCTTCAACTTAGCTTTATTGCTGTGGATGAGGCACATTGTATTTCGGAATGGGGTTACGATTTCCGCCCTTCGTACTTGAAAATTGCTGAATTGCGAGAGATGTATCCTGATGTGCCAATTATGGCTTTGACGGCTTCGGCTACTCCTGATGTGGTTACTGACATAAAAGATAAACTCGCTTTTCGCACGCCAAGCAACATGTTCCAGGCGAGTGTTGAACGTCATAACCTTTGCTATGTGGTGCGTATGACGGATAATAAAGATGCTCAATTATTTAAGATACTGAATTCGGTAGTCGGCTCGACAATTATATACACTCGTACGCGTGATGGTGCTGAAAAGGTGGCTAAAATGCTACAATCGATGGACTTTTCGGCGAATTATTATCATGCAGGTCTTGAACCTCAAGAGCGTAAAGAGCGCCAAAATAGTTGGATGTCAGGACAGACTCGTATTCTTTGTGCAACGAATGCCTTTGGTATGGGGATTGATAAATCGGATGTTAGATTGGTAATTCACTATGACATACCAGATGCACTTGAGCAATATTATCAAGAGGCTGGACGTGCAGGGCGGGATGGTCAGAAGTCATACGCCGTATTGCTCACTACGCCATCGTCGGTGGAACAATTAGTACGTCGTCACGAAAAGGTATTTCCTCCTAAAGAGTATGTGCGGGCTGTATATCAGCATCTTGCCAACTATTATGTAATAGGCGAAGGCTCTGGTGAGGGGGCTGTATATCCTTTTAAGTTAGAGGAGTTTTGTCATGTTTGTCGACTCTCTTATTCGCTCACAATGGGGGCACTCAACATTCTGCAATGGGCTGGCTATATCACTCTCACCGAAGAGATGGAGAGTCCAAGTAAGTTAAAAGTTATCATGCACCCATCGAAACTCTATGAATGGCGGATGGAGCATCCCGACAAAGATGAAATACTTGAAACGATACTACGTACATACACAGGCATATTTACTGATGCAAAACATATAAATGAGGATAGAATAGCTATTTTGGCACATACCTCACGCGAAACTATATATGCTTATCTTATTTGGTTACACCGAGTTGGTATTGTACAATATGTACCATTTAAGCGTACGCCTCTATTAATTTATAATACCGATCGCCAAGATGCAGACTCATTATACATTCCACCAGTGGCATACGAAAACCGAATCGACCGTATGTATGCGCGACTTGTGTCTATCTACGAATATTCGACCAAAGACGAGTGTCGGTCGGTGCTATTGGCTCGATATTTTGGACAATTAGATACTCAACCATGTGGACATTGCGATGTATGTATAGCAAATAAAAAAAGAAGTTGACTTTTTAGGGTCAACTTCTTTTTGTTTATGTATATTCTTCAACATCTTGTGCTGTAATTGTATCTCCACAAAGGATGATGAGTCGTTCTACGATGTTGCGTAATTCACGGATATTACCTCGCCATGGCTTTTGTTGGAGTTTTTCGATTGCTTCTTTTGAAAAATGTTTCATGGCTCGACCTTGTGTTTCGCAGATAATGTTGGTGAAGTATTCAATAAGCAAAGGTATGTCTTCTACACGTTTTGACAATGGGTCAACGTGGAGGGGAACAACATTTAAGCGATGAAAAAGGTCTTCTCGAAAATTACCTTTTTCAATTTCTTCTTCTAAATTTTTGTTCGTAGCAGCTAAGACGCGTACATCAATTTTTATTAGTTTGTCGCTACCTACAGGAGAAATTACATTCTCTTGCAAACAACGTAATACTTTGGCTTGTGCAGGTAGACTCATATCGCCAATTTCGTCAAGAAATATAGTACCGCCATCGGCTTGTTCGAATTTGCCTATGCGTTGTTTGATAGCAGAAGTAAAGGCACCTTTTTCGTGTCCGAATAATTCACTTTCAATAAGTTCAGATGGAATAGCTGCACAATTGACTTCGATGAAAGGTTTGTCGGCTCGTGGCGAATTTTGATATATTTGTTGTGCAACAACTTCTTTGCCTGTTCCATTATCGCCTGTAATTAATACTCGAGTATCAGTCTTAGAAATAAGTTCTATTAAATGGCGCAATTTTTTAACACAAGGGGATTCGCCAATCATTTCGTAGTTGCGTTGTATCTTCTTTTTTAGAGTTTTAGTTTCTTTTATCAGTTTGTTTTTATCGAGGGCATTGCGTGTTGACACGAGCAAGCGATTTAGATCAAGAGGTTTTTCGAGAAAATCGAAAGCTCCTTTTTTGATACATTCAACGGCAATTTCGATATTGCCATGAGCAGACATAATCATGATTGGCGATTCAAATCCATCATCTTTGAGCTTTTCGAGGAGAGTAATACCATTAATGCCAGGCATTACGATATCAGTAAGAATCAAATCGTAGTGCTTAGTTTTGGCTTTTTCAAATGCCTGAGTAGCATTTTCAGCCACATCTACTATGTATTTCTCGTGTTCGAGAATATCTTTGATGGTGTTACGTATGAAACGTTCATCATCCACTACCAATATACGTGCCATAATAGTAATTTTTAAGTAGTTAGTAGTTGTTAGTGTGTAGTTTTTTATGAAATTATGTATTATTTTTTATTGCTTATTTCCTATTTTTATAAGTTCTTTAGGCTTTTGTTCGAGAATAGGTAATTCATTTATATTCCATACTTCTTCAACATCCCAAAAAGCTCGAAGCTCTATATCGTATGGGTAATAATATATTTTCTCTGATTGACGTTTTTCTTTATAATTGCCACTATCCCATTTGCCATTACCATTTTCATCAATGAATAGACGAGCATAATATGTGTCAGGTTTCATATATTCAAATTTTACTTTGGCATCTGTGGCGGCTTGTTGTTTTATAGCTTTATCATCTTTATTTAATATTTGAATAACCTCTTTCCCTGTATGATTTGTTAATTCAAATATTAAGACTGCATATTCTTCAAGTGATTTTGTTTTGAAGGCAATGGTTTCTTTGTGTGTTGCCATGCCAGTAAAAGAGATGAATAGTGCAGAATCTACAATTAGTTGATAATCAGTTGCAGGTTTCCATTCGTATTCTATTTGGTATTTCAAACCTATACTATCTCCTTTAAGCAATTTAGCATCTAAATCGACCCAATTTGTATCTACTTTCTCTTGCAATTGATACCACGTTGTATCGTTAGGTGTCATTGCTGTTGGCACATCAAATGTTAATATAAGTGGGGTGTAAACATCAAATGATGTTGATTTATTTGAATTTATTGTGTGATACTCAGTCTTTTGTTCTTTATCGTCATTTTTCTTTTTATTGGTTTTTGGAGCACGATATAAAAATGTAATTGTGTCTGTTTGCCAATAAATTGAGTCATCACGTTTTTGGTATGTAGTTTCTATTTGTAATGTGTCTTGTTGCCATGCGAGAGTATCTGTAAGCCAATATATTAATGTGTCTTTATTGGTTGATTCTTGCAGCATATAAGTGAAAATACTGTCTGCAATATTTAAGGGTTTGAGAATAGGCAAAGAGTCGCATGTGACAGCAAATTCTAATGTTAATTTATGTCGCTCTGTGCGTGCTGATTTTGATAGGTATTGACGATTGCTTTTCTCAGTAAATGCAAATAATATTACATCATCGGGAGTGTATGTGTGATTATTAGTCGTTATTATTGAATCAATGATAAGTTGTGTAGAATCTACTATATTGTTTATAGAATCTATTATTGCATAGTGCGAAATAGTGTCGTATGTTATTTCTGTTGTGCAAATGGGGGTATAAATACTATCATCAAAAGCAATTTGCTCTATAGGGACATCGAAATAGTAATTATTGCCAATATCAGCAAGTGCAAAAACATGATATTGCCCTTCACTAATATTGTTTATTGTGAATTTGCCTTCATTGTTGGTTTTTGTGATGCGGTCGAAGGGTATAGATACGAAGGCTGTATCGTTCATATTACTATGAATACCGACGACAATATTAGGTATTGGGTTTAATGTTTCAGAATCAATAATCGTGCCAGATAGCTTTAAAGTGTCAATAAAATCACCTGTTGCAAAACTAAATGTAAATCCGTTTAGTTCATTACGTTCATTATTATCTACAATTGAATTTGTAAAATCGATTGTGTATGTGGTATTTGGCTTTAATGAGTCTTGTAAATCTACATTCACTTTATGTCCTGATGCTTTAATAATAGCCATATTGGTTTGAGGTGGCGAAATAAGCACTTTTTCAAACGTACTTTGCACGAGAACAATTTCATCGAATGTAAGTTGTATTTTGTTTGATGTTACATTTGTCGCTCCATTTTCAGGCGTGCATTTTAGTAATTTTGGTGGGGTGGTATCTTTAGGCCCTCCTTGTGGACCACTACCTCGATTGGCGCACCCTAATATGGTTAGAATACAAAAAATAACTAATAATAATATTTTAAAAGTTTGCTTCATAAATAATAAAAACAATGATTCAGTATTTAGATGTAATTTAATTAATTTTTGTTCGATTTTTTTTTTGAGGTGGTTTGTGGATGGTGGTTTATTATCTTTGTTCATGACCCGCAGCCATCACTTTGCATAGTTTAAGTAAGCTTGTCTCTGCTTTTTCATCCCTTGTTTGTTTTCTTGCTTGAAGGTACGGTTCACTATCTTGAAAGGTAAGGTTATCTTATGGAGCAGTATACTATTGGTATAGGAAAAATATAGTGCTTTTATATTGAGTTGAGTTAATTGCGAGTTGTATAAATGTCTCCTGGCATTTGGTCTATCAATTCATC
This sequence comes from Candidatus Aphodosoma sp., assembly GCA_045658305.1. Classification (GTDB taxonomy): domain Bacteria; phylum Bacteroidota; class Bacteroidia; order Bacteroidales; family Paludibacteraceae; genus Aphodosoma. Next base: position 25,739 of record JAZOUT010000095.1, read on the forward strand.
ATAAACCATTTCGGTAAGTAAAGCTGATGTTTTTTGTATTGACAGATCTAGATTTGTGCTTATTATATTTATGTGTTGAGGTCCTGATTTCAATAAATCTATTACCGATTGTTGCTCAGGTGTCAAGTCATTAAACAGAGTTTGTTGAACTGCATTTTTCTCAGGAGCGGTCCAACCCATAAGGTTTATTAAATCTTCTGCTGAAGTAATAATTTCAGCCTTGTGCTGACGTATTAGTTTATTACAACCCTCCGATGTTTTGTCTCCTACACGACCAGGAAATGCCATTACATCACGGTTATAATCATTAGCGATATTTGCTGTTATTAGCGATCCTCCTTTTATTGCTGATTCAACAACCACTACCACATCACTTATACCAGCAACAATACGATTACGTTGTACAAAGTTCTGAGGGTCAGGAGTTGTCTTTGAGAGATATTCAGTCACTATTGCACCTCCCGATTGTATCATTTGTGAAGCATACTGACGATGCACATGCGGGTATATTCTATCAAGTCCATGCGCTACAATACCTATCGTTGGCAATCCATGTTCGAGAGCTGCTTTGTGAGATGCAATATCAATTCCGTATGCCAACCCACTGACAATCACGGTGTCAGGATTAGATACAGCAAGAGTTTTAACAAGTTCATTTGTCAAATCTCGCCCATACTTTGTAGCATTGCGAGTGCCTATTATTGCAACAAACTTTTGTGAATTGAGATTGCAATTCCCATATTGATAAAGTATTTGAGGTGCATCACTACATTGAGCTAAACGAACAGGATAATCATTTGAGCCAAAAGGAATTGCTTTAATCCTATTTTTCTCAATAAATTCGATTTCTGCTGATGCTCGACGCAAAGCCTCTTGTCTATACCCTTCATCCGAAATATAAGCTCCAACGCCACCTATTTTACGTAACACATCAGGCGATTCCTTAAATACCGCCTCTGCCGAACCAAGATGCTCTATCAAGGTGCGTGCAGTGCGTGGACCCACCATAAATAATTGAGTCAAAGCTATATCATATAATAAGTCTTTCCCCATCTTTTTATTTTTTGTAGTTTCTGTAAACACAAAGAACTCCAATAGCCAATATTACCCCAAGTGTATTAGCTATAAAATCATATATCGAACCTACGCGCCAAGGCAAAAAACATTGTATTATCTCCATTAAAGTACCAAATCCTACTGAAAATAAAAACGCAAAATACAAATGTCTTTTTGTTATTTCCTTACGCCAATATGATGTCAAATCAAATATGAATGTTAGTGTTACACCAAAATACATAATAGTATGCACAATTTTATCAGCACTTGGCACGTCTGTTTTTGGCAATACCCCTGTGTTGATTGTTGAAAGTATCAACACAAGGGTACACACCAATATCGTAGGAAAGTAACGCATCTATTTCAGTTGAGAATTAAAATACCTAATTGCTAATTAGAAATATTTCACTTCTGTGCCATAAATGCTTGTCAACAAATTGTTAGCCAAACGGCTAGCACCAAAGCGGAATAACTCATTAGTCATCCATTCTTCGCCAAGCACAGTG
>JAZOUT010000096.1:0-10700 GCA_045658305.1 Candidatus Aphodosoma sp.
CTGTTTGAACGTATGTGAAACCGTTGATACGAGAGATGATTTTAGCAGCATCTTTACCAAGACCGTTGAGGATAACGCGGAGAGGTTCTTTACGAACTTTGTTAGCCATTTCAGCGATTTTGATAGCACCTTCGGCAGCAGCGAAAGACTCGTGACCAGCCAAGAATGCGAAACATTTTGTCTCTTCACGGAGAAGACGAGCTGCCAAGTTACCGTGACCAATACCTACTTTACGGTCGTCTGCCACAGAACCTGCAATACAGAATGCTTGCAAACCTTCACCAATTGCTTCAGCAGCATCAGCAGCATTAGTACAACCTTTTTTGATGGCAATAGCAGCACCTACTACGTAAGCCCATTTTGCATTTTCAAAACAGATTGGTTGTGTTTCTTCACACATTTTATATGGATCGATACCTTTAGCGTCGCAGATAGCTTCTGCTTCTTCGATTGACGCGATACCATAGCCGTTCAATACTTTAAGGATGTTATCAATACGGCGTGATTGTGATTCAAATTTTACTTCGTGTTTAGCCATAACTTTAAATAATTTGAAATGTGAAATGTGAAACTTGAAATTTATATTGAAAATCTTCCTCCATAGAAATAAAACATATTCCGAATGGCAACTTTCAACTCTCAACTTTCAACTTTCAACTTTATTCGTTACGTGGGTCAATATATTTAACTGCATCTTTGAAACGGCCGTATGTACCTTTAGCTTTTTCCAAAGCTTCATTAGCATCTACGCCTTTTTTCACCATATCCATGAATTTACCGAGGTGGATGAATTCATAACCGATAACTTCGTTGTCAGCATCGAGAGCCATGCGAGTACAATAACCTTCAGCCATTTCGAGGAAACGAGTACCTTTAGCCAATGTACCGAACATAGTACCTACTTGTGAACGAAGACCTTTACCCAAATCTTCAAGACCAGCGCCGATTGGCAAACCACCTTCTGAGAAAGCAGATTGTGTACGACCATATACAATTTGAAGGAAGAGTTCGCGCATAGCTGTGTTGATAGCGTCGCAAACCAAGTCAGTATTCAAAGCTTCGAGGAGAGTTTTACCAGGAAGAATTTCCGATGCCATAGCAGCAGAGTGAGTCATACCTGAACAACCAATAGTTTCTACAAGTGCCTCTTGGATAATACCTTCTTTTACGTTGAGTGTCAATTTACAAGCACCTTGTTTTGGAGCACACCAGCCAATACCGTGAGTAAGACCGTTGATGTCTTTAATCTCTTTAGCACGTGTCCATTTTCCTTCTTGAGGAATTGGAGCTGATTCGTGATTTGCTCCTTTAGCAACAACACACATGTGTTCTACTTCGTGAGAATAAATCATACTTTTTTCAGACTTTTAGTAGCAAGTCGTTAGTAACAAGACTAAAAACTCGCCATTGTTAATATTTTTAATAATTTATAATTAGTCAGTTGACTATATTTTGTACTTTATACAAAAACCATGCAAAGGTACAAAAAATAATTGAGATAAACAAATTAAATGAAAAATGGAAAATAGATGGAAAATAGGAAATACATTCCCTACACCCTGCTCCCTAATTCACCACTACTCCCGCAAACAACAACGAAGGCAACTTCCAAGCTGTATATCCAAGTGAGTCATTCGACATATCCACCAAATTACCCCACAATGTCAACATATTACCCGTAATCAACATCTCACTCACAGGTTTCACAATCACACCATTCTCGACCCAATACCCCTCAATACCAAACGAAAAATCACCTGTTGTACCATTGCAATTTCCACCATTAAAACCAGTAATATACAAACCCCGTGCCAAATTTCGCAACAAACCAGCCGTATCACTCTCACCCAAACCAAAATCTACAATCGTCGTACCCCCTTGCGTCATCGGCATACCCATCTTCTTACTCATATAGTTCGAAATATAATAATTCTTCAATACTCCATTCTCCACAATCGGCAAACGTTCAACAGCAATACCCTCATTATCAAATAATCTCGCACCAGACACTCCATACTGACGCGGATTATCTACTATAGTCAACCTATCCGAACCAATCTTTTCGCCCAACTTATCAAGCAAAAAACTCGACTTCATGTGCAACGCCTCACCCCTCACTGCCGAAATCAACGGACTAACCAACGACGCTGCCACTCGCCTATCCACCACAACATCATACACTCCCGACTCCACCCTACTAGCACCTATTTTCTCCACCGTACGTCGCAAAGCCTCTGCCCCAATACCCTCTTTCTGTAAACGTCCCCAATGCTGCGCATTCACATAGAAATAATCCTCCGGACGCTCATCTCCCTCACCCAACACACTCACCTGAGCGGTTGACATATACAACGTACGTCGCTTTTCGCCCTCAAAGCCATTACTATCAATCAAATAATTATAAGTCTCTGTATCAGCCACACCTGCCATAGCCGAAATCACACGTTCATCAACAATTTCATCAAATGTAGCCTTTGCTGCAGCAATCTTTTCATCTACATCAACATTCTTAAATCCAGCATCATACAATCCAAAATTATCCATCTCACCACGATAATACATCTCTTTTTCAGGCAACCCACGAAATGGGTCCTTCTCCAAAAATCGAGTGCTAATAATACCCTTATCTATAAAACGCTCCAACTCATCTCTTTCAAGACGATTAGTCGAAATCGTACTATACGACCCATCAACAAACAAACTCAACGACAACTGACATCCACCCGAATGATGCAATTTATCCACCTTACCATCACGCACCTCAACCTCATTCTCCTCACCAGCCGAAAAAACAACTCTCGCCTGCTGACACCCCCTACGCAAAGCATAATCCAACGCATAACGCGCCATTTCTTTCTCTTTTTCCATAACAAAATATTTAAAAATAAATACCCATTCTCAATTTTCAATTCTCAATTCCTTAACCGCCCTCAAAATATGTCTCTTCCCTGGAGGCCCCTGCAACTTCTCCACCTTAAATCCAGCTGCCAACATCGCCCTTCGCACATCACCCTTCGCACAATAAGTCATCAACACACCTCCCTCCTTCATCAAAGCATACACATTCCGAAACACCTCCTCCGTCCACAACTCCGGCTGCGCATCAGGCGAAAAAGCATCAAAATATACAACATCAAACAATTGTGCATTGTGCATTGTGCATTGTGCATTCCTCAACCATTCCACAATATCACTCTTACATTTCCTTATCGCAAAATTCTCCGTAACCTCCACCAAACCCACATCCCACTCCGCCTCATGCAACTGTAAAAACAACTCATCATCACCCAACAACTTTCCATAATTCAACTCCCTATAAACCTCCTCTTTGAGCGGATACAACTCAATAGTCGTATAATCAACCTTCACACCATTCTCACGAGCCCACTGCGCAGTCAACAAAGCATTCAATCCCGTACCAAACCCAATCTCCAACACCGACAACTGTTGACCATTAACCATTGACTGTTGAGCCATTAACTGAGATATAAAAATATGCCTACTCTCCTGCACTGCTCCATGCGACGAATGATACGTCTGCCCAGCCATTTCGCTAAACAACGTATGCGAACCATCTTCCGTAACCTGAATCTTTGTCATAACACAAATTTTCTGCAAAAATACAACTTTTTCTCGAAACCACAAAAAAGGCGTACACGTGTATCTCTACACCATACGCCTACAAACAAAATCTATTATCTATTATTTAATTAAAAAAATCATCTTACTCGTATCTTATAACTAATACTATAGTCATCAGTAACAACACGCAATATATAAGTACCAGAATTAGATGGAGCCTCAATCATAGACTCATCTGAAGTTATTTTATAATTACTTATCAATTGACCTGTTACAGAATATAAATAAGCATACCCTTCAGTCAAATTATCAATAACAATACTTTGATTCTTATCAAACAACGTAATTGGTAAAATATCATTAGGTATCAACACATCCTCAACTGGAGTCGTAGTTGGACAAATTTCACAAGACTGCATTACCACACCATCATCAACACGCTTAACAACCAAATAATAACAATCTCCTTCTGCAAATTGCACATCATCTCCAAGGTACAAAAACGCCTCATTTTTACCTTCAACCAACTCTCCGTTCTTATACCAACTATACTCACCATTTACAAACTCATAACCACCATTTTCTCCAGATGACAATACAGTAATAAGATTATCAAATTTCGTCTCCATAAGTGATGAACTATAATACACATCAAATTCTACAGGTATCAAAACATCTCCACAAACACCAGCAGTATCTCTAAACAAGAAAGTAGCAGTATAAGTATTAGGACGACAACCATTAGGTAAAGCAATATTAAAACCTCCACCTGCATCTGCCATACTAAGATTTTGCTGATCAACAAAACCATATTTGTTAGCAATAGTATCAAAATCTACAGAAAAATCTATAGGAATACGGAGACTATTGTCTAAATTAAAATCAACATTTATACCACTTTCATCAGCACAAATCGAACGATATTCTTCATCAATAGATACACCCAACGGAGTAAGAACATTAAGATGTAAAATAACTACACTATCACAACCTTTAGAAGATTTCAAGAATTTATCATAAACCCCCGACTCAGATAATTTATCGCCTACAAAATCATAAGTCTCTGTACTACATATAGTATCATAAACATGATTATCCTCTATTTTTGGCAATACAGTCAAATCCAACACCGTCACACTATCACAACCCCATCTATTTGAAAGCACCTCTGTATAAACCCCAGTTTTCGCCAAATATTCTTTATTAAACACTCTAAATTCACCAAAACAAAGCTCTTCACGTAAAGTATCCAAATGTTCATGAATTGCAGGAATAACAATCTCAATCGTAGTATCCGCAGTACAAGTACCACTAGCTACTCCTACCTCTAAATTAATCTTAATAGTCTCGCCCTCATTTACAGCAATATACTCTACCGTATCGTCCATAGCAAACCAATCTTTACCATCTATTGTCCAATAAAACAAATCAAGCTCTTCATCATATTCAACATATTGATCATCTACCTTAGTACGAACCCCTCCTTTGCTTTTCAATATCAATTTATTTTGACAATTTTCAGGCTTCCACTCCCACTCAAAGTCTGAGTACGGATAACGAGGTATAATTGCTGTATGCAAATTAAAGCCACAACCTTCAGTATCAAGATATTCTACTTGACAATCATAAGTAGCCGTGTCATTAGAAGGCACTTCAAATATACGCTCTGTCGACAAAACATTACTTGGTTCTCCTCGTTTAGTCCAAATATATCTAAATCCCTCTGGAGCTTCCATTTCCACAGATGTTTTATCTCCACAACTCGAACTTTTAATCGCCGCATCAATACAATCAAGTGTAAAATAAGCATATCCACCATGCCCACTACGCAAACAATCTCGAGTCTCAAGACGAATTCTAATTATCTCCTCATGATAATCAGTCACGTTTACACCCATAGCCGACCAATCCTTCCACACAAACTCTCCCTCTTGATTCCATTTAATATTCTTATTCTCAGGAGTAAAGTCAAAGTCACCACATTTACCTCCAATTGGCTTATCATAAGCATCCAAAATCTCCAATTTGAAATAAGGGTCTTCAATTTCACCATGACCAGGAGCTTGCAACACAATTGCATATTTCAGCAAAATAATTTTAGCTTTCGCTGTATCGACCTCATAATCAAAAATAATAGCCTCATTTTCATTACCAACTTCCCAATTACCCAAACGAACAGAAGCCATTGATCCATCATCTGGAATTGTACGCAATTTATTATCTGTTCGCGCATCAAAAATACCTTGACGCCAATTCACTGTATGTCTACTAAGCGAACTAACCTCACCATAAGAAATAGGTCCAGCTCCTGTATTACCAAGCCCAGTCTGCCCTAAAAAAGTATTTGTAGTAATAGTTGATGAATTTGGCCATACACCACTCATACAAGTAACACCCTCTCTATCCAAATCAACATAATTAATACACAAACTACTTGGAATAAAGCAAGTCACATTATCCGAAATCCAAACACTATAATCACCATCACACTTACCTCGAACCCTAACATCATAAATACCTTGATCCATTCCCGTCAACACCAATCTATTTTCTTGCCTAACATCTGATGCTATATTATTTATAGCATACCATCTACGCCCTGGCAAACGATATTGAACTTCATATTCAAACGAAGTTCCAGACCATTCAACAACAATTGTATCATTACTTGATGTAACTACCAAATCTTTAGGTCTCTGACAATTACTAACAGCTATTTGTATATTATCAACACAAGCGGCTAAAGGAAATTCCTTATCTGGATTTTTATTAGAATTTTGCCAAATAAAAATCATAAGATACTCGGTATTTTCTTTCAACATATACTTATTAGTTGGTGAAGTCCAATTTTGCCATTCACTTGTCGATCCATACAACGTAGCATCAACCTTCGACAAATAATTAGACAAAGCACCAGATGATGCATTTGCTTCCAAATTCTTCAAAGGCATACGATTTGCCGCAACAAGAATAAATCCTAATGTAGTACTACCAACCTCGCCCGCACATTTCCAATCAAAAGAAACGTCCACACCACACTTACCTCCTGGCACAGAATCTAACTTAAACGATCTATAAGCAACAATAACATTAGGCTTCGCACCATAATATGTCGTTTTACCCGTATCGCACGAAATATACATTGATTTCAAACCTCCATTAAAATCAAGATTACCAACCATCCATTGGTCCTGACATTTTGGAGCATTAGGACCATAGTTCAAATGCCATTGACTTACCTCAAGAGAATCTTCAAATCCACATTCAAACGGAAGAGTTATATTTTGAGAAAATAATAAATTAAAAATAGAAAAGCTAAAGAAAAATAAAATATATACAAATAATTTTTTCATACTTCAAATATTGTTTTATTTAATAACTACTTGTTTTATCTCTTTTTCTCCATTCTCATAGATAAATTCAAACAAACAGATACCATTAACACCCAAATCATTAATATGATTATAACCTTCAGAAAGCATAACCGTTTTAATCAATGTCCCTTGCATTGACCATATATTCAATCGCGCATTTTGAGGGGTCTCTACTTCTGCACTTTCTTTTTCTCTACTAAATACCACTACATAATTATTTTGCGAAGTAGCAAAATCAAACAACTTAGCAACACAAGTCATTATCGAAACATTATCAGAAAGTCTAGTTAACAATACAGAATAATCAGCGGATAAATCCAAACCTCCTTCAGCGTAATAAACTGATGATGTTGCACCTTCAATTGGTTGACCATTTTTATACCATTGAAACGCTATAAATTCATAACCACCATTATAATCATCATTTTTAACAGCCAACACATCGCCCCAACGTTGAGCGACAATATCTTTTGGATAAAGAATATTCAAAGGTATATCTCTTGCTTCTCCACCACAAGCCTTTTCGCCAAAACTTAAATTCACACTATAATAACCTGGTTTAACATCTTCAGGCAAAGGTAAAACTATTGCCCCTGGTTGTGAAGATATATCTGCATCTACAGAATATTGGTCACCTGCAAAATCAATTACAGCTTTACATTCATCAAGATAACCAGATTCTTTTTCGTACGGCATAATTAAATGAGTATCATTACCACAGGCATAAACCATGGTATCAAAACTCAAAATCAATGACTCACTAACTACTATATCCAAAGTCATAATACTATCACAACCATATATAGTCTCATATTTAGCTTCATATTTTCCTGTTTCAGTTATACGTTTACCATCGAAAATGAACTCCTCATGACTACAAATAACAGTATCAATAATCGAATCAAACTTATCAGCCACATACAAATCCAAAACAGCTATACTGTCACAACCATAACTTGTCACAGCGGTATCACCATATAAACCTGCTGTAAAATAATGCTCTCCTTTAAATTCATAAGACTTACCTTTACAAATTGTAGCATGAATTGTATCTGTAATCACATTCAACATAGGCAAATTTATAGTGAAAGATGTATCTGACTTACATGCTCCATTAGCAATACCAGCATACAATGTAACAGTATAAGTACCACCTTGAGGATAGACATATGTTGGATTTTCATCTGTTGATGTTTCTCCATTACCAAAGTCCCACAAAAATGTTTCGCATGGTTCAGTTGTTTTTTCAGTAATATTTGTGACTTGATTTTCACGTAAAATATAACTTCTATTAGTAAACTTAACCACATTTTGACAATTTTCAATAGTAGCCTCATACGAACCACTTGCTTGAGGCCAACGTGCTATAGCTGATGCTTGAAGCGTAAAGTAACAATCTTCATTTGTTGGCTGAATCACATCCAAATAATAAGTCAATGTATCATTTGATGGCACAGTATAAACTTGATCTGTAGACAATATCTTTTCAGGATTGCTTGGCAAATACCATCTATAATTGAAGCCATCAGGACCTTTAAATCCATTTTCAGGAGAATCTCCACAACTCAAACCTTCAATTTTACCGCTTGAACAACCAAGAGTAAAGTAAGCATAACCAAAGTGACCAGATGCATCACAGTCATAAGTAGCCAATTTAATTCTCAATGACTTACCATGATAAGCCGCCAAGTTGATACCAACAGTAGTCCACTCTTTCCAATAACCACCAGTACCAGTACCAGAAGCTGCAAAAGAGTGCCAAGTTTTATCCATACCATGACCTGCAGCAAAGAATGCACTACCGCAACCAAAATCCAATGGTTTATCTCCTTCAGTAATATCCAATGTAAATTTTGGTTGAGAAGTAATATCGTGTTGAGGGTCCTCCATTACAACAGCATAGTTCAACAACAACAACGCACCATCAGTAGTATCAACCACATAATCATAGAAGACAGCCTCTGCCTCACGGTTAATATTCCAGTTACCTAAACGCACCGAAGCCAAATCTCCATCATGCACAGTTTTCAATTTACCACCTGTAATAGGATCATACTCCATTGGATCATAGTGCAATGTATGACGGCTAAATTTAGATTGATAACCTTTATCAACAGCCCCCATAGACATCATTGGATTATCAAACAAACCAAATGCACAGTTTTTATTAGACAAACTCATATAGTTGATACAACGTGCATCTGGATAGAAGAAAAATGAAGACATAGAATACCATGCACCAGAAGTAGTATCACAATTTGAACGAATATAAAATGTTTTCATACCCTCTTCCAAATCTTCAACAACAAACGATTTCGATGTAAGACCATTATGATAATACCATTCATTTGTCATATGACAGAAAATTTTCAAGTCATAACTATCGGCATTACCTTTCCATGAAACAACATAGTCGTGACCTTTAGCATTCACAGAGAAATTCGCAGGAGCAGGACAAGTTCCTTTAGGAAGGATACAAATATTATCTATCGATGCACCAGGTTGTTTTGGTCCCGATGCACCATTATTCCATACAAACACCAAATGAGTAGGCGTACCATCTGACCCAATCATCATTTTTTGAGTATTCCAATTTTGTTGGAATAAACGAATACTATCTGGAGCCTCATCAGGAGCTATCTCTACACCATACTTAAGCACGAAATCTTGCAAAATATTAGTAATACCAGAATTAATTTTAGCGCCAACCGACTCTGATACCCAACACACATACAAACCATCAGCATCGTTCAAACCACCTGCTTTCCAGTCAAAAGTCAACTCATAATCACCCGGATCAAGTGTAAGAGTACGCACCGCAACAACCGAAACACCTTTATTCACATAGTCTGTCGACGATTCATTTGCCGCAGCAAACAAACCAAACATACCCTCATTGGCACCAGGTTTACCTATATGCCACTTATTTGCACAACTTCCTCCCAACGGACCTTGATTTAACACCCATTTTTCTCGCTCTGCCGAGTCTTCAAAATCCGTCCTATAGGTAGTAGACGTAATTTCTGTTTTTGCAAGTAACTGATTATTTATAAATAATCCACAAAAAAGAACAATAAACAATAAATTTGCTCTGAATTTCATAATACTATAAGTAAGGATACATGAACAATAAACATTTATGGGGACAAAGTTACAAAAAAAAAATTACATATAAAAAAAAATTACATATATTTATCAAAAAAAATACAAGCATATAATTACATTTATAAATTATCTGGCAAATATTTATTTATTTTTAAAACAAATACAAACTTTCTCGTTAAAAAAAACAATTTATTTGCAAAATAAACAATAAAAATCAAAATAACAAATTTATATTTAAATTACGATTTATAGTTTTTTTGTAGCAAATAATAAATCAAAAAAACACAAAAACATAAAAACCAAAACCAAAAAACAAAAAATACAAATATTTAAGTTTATCACTTCTCAACAAAAAATACAAAAAAACACCAACTCTCATAGTGCATTCCCCATCACCTACTATCAAGCAAAGTACAAGCATACTGTTCCGAATAAAACTGCCAAAAAGAATACACACTCTCAGTATATATTATTCTGATAAAAACAAACAAACATCGTCAAGAGACAAGCCCTTGACGATGTTTGTTTTAGTTATTCAGCTCGATTATTCAACAATAATCTTACCTTGATAAGATTTGCCATTACCTGCAATGATACGTACAATATACATTCCACGCTCTGACAATCCTGTTACTTCAA
>JAZOUT010000097.1:0-17052 GCA_045658305.1 Candidatus Aphodosoma sp.
GGCGCTACCGCTCATACTTGAGAATGCTCTCAACCAACTGGAGCAACGAGGAGTAATCCTTAACGATTAAAATCATTAAGGTCCTTACAATACCAAAAGAGCCATCCATTCGGGTGGCTCTTTTATTTCTCGCCTTTACACCCTACATTTACACCCTGCCCTTAAAAAATTACCCAAATCCGCGAAAATTTTAAGATTTTTGCCATATTCCTTTGTCATGTCAAAAATTTGTTGTATATTTGCGGTCGCAATTCCACGCCGGGGATGTCTGCGTTAGAGTTGTAGGGTAAAATTGTGTGCCTTAAGTAGCCATGCTACACCATTCTACACAACCACTACACTACTCTCACAATGCTTATCGGCTGGAGTAGCAGACATATTTAAAAGGCGTTTATTGACGCTCTGTTCTGACCTTTTGGAATCTCGCAAATTTCAGGAAATTCAGGACTTAGCAACGGTAGATGCCCAACGGGATATAGATGATCCTTCTTGTGCCTGTTTTTGGTACGTCATTTGCGTATATATGTATGCGCACACGCGTACCTTAACTATGTAGCACGGAGAATATTTATATTCGGCGTGGGCTTCGCGTTGTCGGTTCTAATTTCCAAGGCAATGCGAGAGCCTCAAAAGGTGGAACTGGCAAGAGCAAGTTCCACGCTTTTTTGTATGTCTAAATTAATGACGAATTATTAAATCACAAATATTATGAAGAAGTGTAATTATCTGCTATTTTTGCTATTTATGGCATGTGCAGTCATTGCATGTGCTCGTGTCGGAGGGTCTAATCATACTGTAGATTCAGATACGACAACCATGACCGTAAATACTAATGTAACACAGCCAACTATTTCAGTTGATCCTAATGGAGTAAAACCAGCTCAAACTTTGCATGTTTTTATTGAAAATTCAGGAAGTATGAATGGTTACATTAATTCTAATTCGGACTTCCAAATGGCAATAGGTCGTGCTATTCAATTAATGAAATTTAAGTATGGAGAAGATAATATAAAAACATACTATATCAATACTAGAATTACGCAGAAAGTACGACCAGATGGGACTGATTTATATACATTCGTACAACGAATGTTGCAGCGATCACAATTCACATCTTCAGGCAGTACTGCATCTACCGATTTAAATGATATTGTAAAGAACGTACTTGACTCTGTTGATGAGAACAATACTGCGATTCTCATTTCAGATTTCATTTATTCACTCCCATCTACTCACGGAGTGACTACGAGCTTGTTGTATGGATGTCAAAACCTCACAATGTCTGCCTTTCTAGAAAAGACCAAAACATTACCTGAGAAGGTACCACTAGCCACCAACCTTATACAACTAAGTAGTACTTTTAGCGGACATTATTGGCATTGGCAGAGACCTACAGGTAACCAATATGTAAATCTTAATTGTGCACGTCCATATTACATTTGTGTATTAGGAACTGATTGTAATGTAAAAGATTTCAACAAGAGCATTGACATTGTTTCTTTGCAAGGCTATAAAAACCAATTTACCATATCCAATAAAGACATGTCAAATGCTGCATATACTGTACTTGACACAAAATACAAAGTTGGAAGTTATCGACATACTAATGATTCTGCAATTCATAGTATTACGCATGCAAGGAAGAACTCACACAATGAATTTGAATTAGCTATTGGTATAGATCTGAGTGATTTTTCTATGTCTGATTCTGACAAGTTAGATGTCGCAAATTATACGATTAATTGTGGGAACTATATTATTAAACAGATAGAACAAATTGATACAACAACATTGCCCAATCCAACCGATAAAGTTCTAGTTAGAAAGAATCATTGTACCCATGCCATCATTCTTGAGTGTATTGGTTATCCTAATGATATTTCAATAAGTATAAAACCCAAATTACCTTCTTGGGTAAATAATGCCTCATCTATTGATGATAGATCTATCGCAACTGATACTAATGAACAAAGTAAAACCTTTGGTTTATCATACTTTGTGGCTGGTATTTCAGATGCATACAACTTTCTTGATAACGATAAGCAAAATTTTATGACTATTAATATTCGTGTAACAAACTAAAAAATTAAACGATATGGAAGGATTTATTGCAAATCTCTATGAGTTATTCGGGGTCGCATACCTCGGGAATTTTTCAACGGACATGTATAATAATGGATTCTATTTGCCCATTTTTATCATCATGGTAGCGGCTATTTTTTTAGTAGCGTGTGTTTACTATTACTTGGTCAACCATCCAAGAGTTAACCGTTGGTATCATTGGTTAGTTTTTAACTTGGGAACTGGAATTACAAACTTTATTGTCACTTGGATTGTTTCTCACAATAAGATTGAGGCGTTCTATGCTACTCAGGGCATGTATTCTCCACACGATTGGACAAATTATCTTATCCTTTCATTAATAGCCTTATTATGGTCTTTTGTATTTTACTTCCTCTTTTCTTTCATCATCAAATGGGGAAGTCGTAATTGCAAACACACTCCTTTTTTGTAACTTATAAACATTATTAGATATGAGTAAATTATTTGTATTTGGTATTGGAGGCACTGGTTCACGCGTTCTAAAATCTCTTACCATGTTGTTAATGGCGGGAGTTAAAACTAATGTAGACGAGATAATCCCAATCGTCATTGATAAAGATGAAACCAATGGCGATATGGTTAAAACCAAAAGATTGATTGAAACATATATTGCCACACAAGAGAAGTTTACCCATGATAGTGGTAAATTCTTCTCGACGAAAATGTCTTTGTTGGACAATAATCTTTGCCTGCCTCTGAAAGATAAGGTTAAAAAGTTCTCAGACTATATTGGAATTAATCAACTCGACACTCCCAATCGCGCACTTGTTGAGGCTTTGTTCTCTAAAAAAGCCCTTGATATGGAAACTACAGAAGGCTTTCGAGGTATACCAAGCATAGGTAGTGTTGTATTGAACCAGTTTGAGCAATCTGAGATATTTACAACATTTGCAAATCAATTCAGAAAAGGTGATAAAATATTTATTATCAGTTCTATTTTTGGCGGCACAGGTGCGAGTGGATTTCCTTTGTTAGCAAAAACATTACGTGGTGATACATTACTTCCTAATTGGGATGCAGTTAAGTCTGCTTCTCTTGGTGCAATCTCTGTGTTGCCATATTTTATAGTAGGTGAACCTAATGAGATTGGCAAAGTAGATGTAGATTCTGATACGTTCAGTTCTAAGGCAAAGGCTGCATTAGCTTATTATGCAGAAACTCTTGATGGCCAGATTGATGATATGTACTACGCTGGAGATGCAAAACATTCCACATTCACCTATAGTGCAGGTGGTAGTAAACAAACTAACTATGCACATTTTGTAGAACTTGTTTCTGCATTATCAATTATTGATTTTGCCAATAAAAATGAAACTGAGAAAGGCAATCAAACTGCATATCATGAGTTTGGTATTCTTAATCCTCAACATCAATCTGATCAAGTCATTTTTGATGATTTGCATGCTGATACAAGAAAAATTATTACGAACCCATTGATTCAACTCTATGCTTTTAAACAATATATGCAGTTGGAATTTGATAGAGAAAATAGACATCAACCTTGGTCACATAACTATCCCTCAAAATCCCAAAATGATTTTGATGCCACTTTCAAACAAAGTGCAGCTATGCAAAACTTAGATGAGTGCCTAAAGAACTTTAGTATTTGGCTCAATGAGTTAGCGGACAATAAGTATCATAAACATAGTTTTATTCCATTTAATTTATCTGCCAAGTCATTTGCCTTTGTCAATGGAAAATCAGATAAGTGTATGATTAAAACAGGAAATTGGAGATACCAAAATTGGGCTTGGTTAGATAATGAGCTCAATAAGGCTTGTACCTATAAAGATACGCAAGTATCCGAAACCATGACCAAAGAGCAACGCTTTTTAGAGATATTCTATCGTGCAACAAAGAAATTTGTTGATGAACTCATTCCTAATTCACAAGATAATTGATAACATTATGTCTAAAACATACGAATTATTAACTCTGCGTCAAGACAAAGCAGGTCAGGCAGGACATTGGCAAACTACACCTCAGTCCCCTTATACTAATAATAGTATTGCTGAATCCAACTCTATCAGCACAACAGAACCAACCTCTATTCCTTCACCATTTGCGCGCATGGAATTGGCTCGGACAGCCTTTGCTATCGCAGCTACTTGCAAGAGTTGGGAAGAAGTGCCTAATCGCTATAAAAAGATAGTATCCGATTGCTTAGATGTAGCTGAAATATTCTTCAACTATCCAATGTACAGCAAAAATGTTGAAATCATAAAATGGGATAAGTCAAATTTGTCCAACACCTCGTTTGCAGATACAGAATTGGGCAAATCAATGAAGAAGTTTGTACAGGGTGATAACGGCACATATCATTTTGATAGGATGTCTGCTATCTATTTATTAAACTATGTCGGTGATAACCGTCCAAACAAAACTGGACTAAACATCATCGGTGCAACATCTCCGATTACAATGTTCTTTAGCGTGGACAACGATCTAAGTTATGTTGGCAAGCATATTCATTTTACTAATCAAGATAAACCTTTTGATGGGAATTTCAATCCATTAGAAAAGCGTGATATCAATTTCATTCAATATATGGTGGATACGATTAATGCCTATGGACAAGGACAATTTGCACAAGATTTCAAAGCCTTATACGACTATATAATTGCTGCTACAAATAGATTAGATAGCAGCATACAACTTACACACAACCATACATCTTATAATACGATAGAGTCTGTGGTAGGAACTGGTGACTTCGTCAATGTACTTGGTCATTACTTGGGTTGTGCTAAAGAGAAAGAGCCTACTCGCAGTGATTTTGAAATCAAATCTACACTTGTAACAATAGGAAAATTACCTCTTGTTTTACCCGTTGAGATTGGCAATGCTTATACACATTGTTCATATATTGATATTAATGATAAATGGGGTACTGGTTTATGTGCACCGTTATCGGATTCAAAAGCTCTACATGAACGCATACTTCCAGGAAGAGCGGTCAAATACCCTTATTTGACAGTAGCAGATTTCTTCGAGGATACCATTATCAAAATGCCATATAAATTAAATAGTGCTGCGTATTTTAATGGTAATGTAGAGTCTGCTAAAGAATTGGATGAAAGTTATTTATTGCCTTTCAAACCTACTTTGTTTAACTATTTTACAACAGATGAATTAAAGTCTATGATTAAAATGACGGTAAGCGGATCTGTTGTACAAATCACTTTGGAGATTCCTATTCAAAATTATTCTGGTAAATCTCCTATCTCATATGTGTCTTATACCAAACAATACCAACAAAACAAGAACGAGATTCATAATATTGGCGACACTACGCTTGCTAAATTTGGTTTAGGTGTATTCCCTCTTGTTCAGACAGATGATGTCAGAGTGGCTGACTACCGCATTGCGTTATTTGATAAAACTGGTATTAGTAATGTTAAGTTTTATCACAAGGCAAATGAAGTGGTGGATGTCAAATCAAAGCAACGTCGCGAATACAATACTGTCTGTGGCATAAAGACTTATGTCATTAGCAAGCAGCATTTTGATAGGATTGATATTTGCATAGGAAATACTCATGGCTATATCATTCCTATTTTTGACAAAAACGAAGGTACTAAGAAATTCCATTTTGCTGTGGACTTTGGAACAACTAATACTCACATAGCATACTCTGTTGATAACGAGAGAGATTCATCTGCTTTTGAATGCAAGCCACAAATGATTCGTTTGCACGAAAGTTATGGTGCTGATAAAGATATTTTTGCAGCATTTGAAGATAATTATGTGCCAACTGCTACATCAATGAGTTTCCCAATGCGAAGTGCATTCGCAGAAGCAAGACCTATAGACTATAGAGATGTAACCTACACATTGAGCGATGGTAATATTCCATTCCGTTATGAGAAAGTTGGTCCTGTGGATTATTTAGATATTCAAACCGGAGAGGATCTTAAATGGTCAGCCAACAAAGGACGAATTGAACTCTACATTAGGAATATTGCCTTTATTCTTCACAACAAAGTATTGTTAGAAAAAGGTTCATTAAAAGATGTACAAATCCGCTGGTTCTATCCTGCTAGTATGTCAAAATTCGTCCGTGATATGATGGAAAAAGCATGGAATAATGCTTATCGTGACTATTTTGACGCAAACTTTACTGATGGTGTAGAAAAGATAACATGCATGTCGGAGTCTATTGCTCCTTATTGCCATTATATCAATAAAGATTTAGCAATGGGTATCGTTGCCACTATTGATATTGGTGGTGGTACAACTGATGTTTATATATCTGATGGTCAGCGCAATGCAGATGGTTCTAACAAGGATGGATACCTAATGTCATTCCGCTGTGCATCCAACGCTATATTTGGAGATGGTTATAATAACAATATCCATAACAATGGATTTGTTCGTAAATATCGACCTATTTTCGAGGATGCCCTAAAATCCGATGATGCATTGATTAGTGCTATGAAGAAAATCGCTCTTAAAGGCAATTCTTCTGAATTAACATCATTCTTCTTCTCATTAGCATCGCAAGGTAAGCCTGGCTTGAATTTCCTTGACAAACTGGTAAACGATCAGAAATTCAAATATGTATTTTTGGTATTCTATTCTGCAATCGTTTATCATGTTGCTCAAACGATGAAAGCGAAAGGTATTGACCTTCCACAAACCGTAGCCTTCTCTGGTAATGGTTCTAAAACATTGCAAGTAATTTCACAAAACCATAAAGTGCAAGAAATGTTTGTAAAGAACATTTTTGAGAAAGTCTATGGTAAAACATATCCAAAGACATCTACATTCTATTTAAAGTTTGATAACGAAAGACCTAAAGAAGCTACTGCTAATGGTGGACTAGAAGCAACTATAGAGCAAGCAACGGCAGCACCTGAATTGGTAGTTCTGATGGGCACCAATGACCAGAAATTTGTACACAAAGAAACATTTGCTGAGATTTCTGATATACAAAAGAAAGCAATTGTTCAAAATGTAATTGACTTTATCAACTTCATTCCAACATTAAATGAAAATAACGTGTTTGGAGATGCATATAGTCTAGATGTATCAATCTTAAACAATGTGCTTGATATATGCAGAAAGGATTTGGATAGTTATCTAACACTCGGACTTGAAAAAGTTAAGAGATTGTTGCTTGAAGATGCCACAAAGACTAATCTTATTACAGAGTCTTTATTCTTCTATCCTATTGTTGGTATGTTAAATAATCTAACTAAAGAATTGTATGAACTGGATGTTAATTCTTAAATATCTTGTTGCGCTATGTGCTGTCGTATCATTCGGCTTAAACATAGTGGTGATTGTTTATCTCTTCCTGCGACATAAAACTCGCAGGGACGAGATGATTACGACTGTCATAAATAGTAAACGCTTTGAAGAAAAATTGAACAAATTAAAAAATTCTGTCTCTAAACAAATATCTAATATAAGCATAACTTTATCTTCAACAACAAAAGAATTGGTAAAGAAAGAGATTATTGACGAGATAAGGTATTTGCAACAATTAGACAAAACAGAAAACTATTCAAAAATCAGTAGTGGTACGGTTGCTGCAAACTATCAATCTATACCAATTGTAGAGAAGAAACTATATTATGCAACAGCGGTGAATGAGGAGAACCAGGATACTTTTTATAGTGTGAGCGATACTCCTACTAAGGGCGAATCTATTTTTAAACTTACAGAAGTTCAAGCTAATCTATGCGAGTTTGAAGTCTACGCAGATGCTTATTCACTTATTTTGCAAGAACCCGAGTATCTTCGTGGCGCATGTACCATAGAGAAAACTGGAAATATAAATATTACAACGATACAAAAAGGTTTGGCAGAACGTACCATTGATGGGAAATGGGCAGTAAGACTGCAAGCAAAAGTAAAAATTGACTAATATGGCATATCTTATAACTATCATTGTTGTTGTAATAATCACAATACTACAATTGCGTTCTTTTTTTCAGACAAAGGAACGACGTGCACATTTTGAAACAATCTTTCCTGAAAAAGTTGAAGATGAATTATATATTCTTAAACAAGAGGGAGTACAAATTGCTTCAAAACAATTACATGACCTTCAATCCTCAAAGAGAGAGGTTGTTGACTTACTTCAAGAAACGGAAGATGAAATACAGAAAATTAAAAAGAAAATTGAACTTTATGAGAAGTATCGTGAACATGAAGTTAATGAATCTATCCGTGCGAAATACACACAATTGACTCAAGAGCAAAACAGAAGACTATATGAATTACAGAGAGTCCAATCTGATTATAATAAACAATTGGAGAACTCTGAACAGAAAGAAAAACATTTGGCAGACCTGAATATTGCTTTTAGTAATGGAACGAGAACTGAGATAATATCTGCTATCAATCGCTATTTGGAAAAAAACAAAAATTCGGTAACTGATTTTAATCTTATTAGAGATATCATTGATAGAAATTGTGATGCAGTAGAAGAGGAGATACAAGCCCAAGTACCTATTCCTATATACTATGGTCTCATGGGTACAATGATTGGTATTATTTTCGGTGCTGGTTCGCTTGTTTGGAGTGGCTCATTGTGGAACCTGTTAACACCCTTTAATCCTCCTCTTGGTGTAGAATATGGCACAATGGAGTATGATACGCTCAAAGAAGCATATAGTGCAGTAGCAACAAATGGTATTCTATCGCTATTTGGTGGTGTTGCTATTGCAACTTTCTCCAGTATAATGGGAATTATATTAAATGTAATAAGTTCTAATAAAAGTAAAGATACCAAATCAAAAGTAGAAGCAAAGAAACATGCTTTTATCAGTTGGTTACAAGCTGAGCTTTTGCCTAAAATTTCAAGCGATTTCTCTTCTGCACTTATCAAACTTGGGCATGATTTAACTGGATTTAACAATTCATTTGCCTCTAATGCAAATCTGCTTAAACGAACAATCTCAGAAATCAGTCAAGCAACTTCTGCACAAACCACTTTAGTACAAACTATTGAGCGGTTAGATATTACAAAGATTGCTACTGCTAATATACAGGTATATGAGAAGCTTGAACATTGTACTAAAGACATGGCTGAACTCGCAAAAAGTTTAAATTCTATACAACATAGTATTAGAGGTGTTGGTGAGTTTATGGAAGAAGGTATCAACGAATACGAACGCCGAAATACATATATCCAAGATGCGTCTGGTAAAGTTGATATTGCTATTTCAGAAGGACAACAAAAACTCACTAAAGCTACTGAAACGATATTCCAGCAATATGATGAGTTGCTCAATACTTTATACTTGAGAACAGAAGCAACAACAAAAGAGATAGCTGAAAAATACAATAAAGAAACAGAAAGATTACATAATGCTATTGTAGATAAACTGACAGATGTAAAACGCATAGAGGAAGAATTGAGGAATTTGGTTGCAGTAAAAACTTCTATGACTAATTTAGAAAAGGTAACCGTTGCACAAAATCAAAAAATAGACTCTCTTACACATGCTATCCATGAGTTGGCACAAATTAAGGTTTCTGGTGGCAATACGCATGTAGAAATGAGAATACCTAGATTGTACAAAGTTCTTATAATTGCTTCTTGTGCTATTATATCCGTTGCTGCATTGTCTTCTTTGGTATTAAGCATTTTATCATCTTTAGGCATTTTGTAAAATGGCAAAGAAAGAATCATATTTCTGGACCAGTTACTCTGATTTGATGACGAGTATGTTCTTTATTATGCTGGTGCTTTTCGTACTTGCAGTGGCTTTATTGCATAGGCACATGGATGAAATCGACAAAGAACGACGTGCAACTCAAGAACAGCTGCGTATTATTGAGGAAATAGAAGAGGCGACAAAAACTATAGATACTAGATATTTTGAATATAGTTCTGAACACAAAAAACATGTCCTTACAACTAAAGTTCATTTCCCAGAAGAAAAACATGAGTTGCACTACATTGATCAATTCACACAAAGGGAGTTAATTAATGCAGGAAAAGCAATTGCAAACTCTATAAGCAAAATCACTCAAAAATATCCTGAAGTTCAGTATATAATAGTCATTGAAGGACAAGCCTCAAAGGATAATTATGCGCAAAATTATGAGTTAAGTTATAATAGAGCTCTCACACTAAAAATCCTTTGGGAACAGAATAATATTAACTTCGGAAATAAGTGTGAAGTAGTAATTGGTGGAAATGGAGATGGCAAATTATATGGTACTGGATTTATGAGAGATCCTATCGAATCCAATAATCAAAGATTTCTCATACACATTCTTCCAAAAACTTCTATTCCTAAAAAACAATAATAAATAGTGGGTAAACTAATCAATATAGTAATTGGATATATCATATGGAGATATATTCCAGGCAAAATAACGGCAGCATCTAAAAATGTTAGGAAATATATAGATGTTAGTGCACAAATTTTAGGAATTATTCTTATGCTAACAGGAATTGTTGGTTTTATCAAATTTTTAGTCATATGAAATGTAGAATCCTTATTGTAATAGCATTGTTCATTACACAACTTTGCTCATGCGCTACAAAAGAAGAGCGTTCAATCAACCAATTGAGGCAATTTACTAGCAATCTTCAACAAAAGTCCACCTATTTTTCAGATGAAGATTGGCAATACTCAATTGACGAATACGAAATCATTGTCACATCTTTAGAAAATGGACGATTTACTGATGCAGAAAGGCGAGAAATAGGTAAATTGAAAGGACAATGTACTGCTATTTATTCTCAATATGCCATTGAGATTTTTCAAATCGAATTAAAGAATGCCGCTAATGAATTTGAAGGCGCAATTGAAGGCTTTTTAGAAACATTTAAATATCCTTCAATTGAAGACTAAAGTATTTTTTATATCTTTGATACTATTATCTTTTGTGTCATGTCAAAGGGTAACAAGATATTCTCATCCGAAAGAAGCGATAACACCATACCATTCAGAAAAAGAATGTGAATGGAAACATGTAGAATCGCCCCATGTGAAGTGCTCTCGTGAGCAAATCATAGAACACCTCGCATACACTGTCAGTTACAACCACAATTGGAATCTCCCAAATTGGGTTGCGTATGAACTGACTGATGGTGAGTTGTATGGCAATGTAGAGCGTTCTAATCATTTTGCACCAGACCCTTTAGTGCATGGAGATCCCATTGTTACATATGACTATACACATTCTGGTTACGACCGCGGACATATGGCACCGGCTGCTGACATGAAATGGTCAGAACAAGCCATGCGAGAAAGTTTTTATATGACTAACATCTGCCCTCAAAATCAAAATCTTAATCGGGGTGATTGGAACGATTTGGAGGAACTTGCACGTGACTGGGCAAGAAAATATGGAAACATATATATAGCATGCGGACCTATCGTTCGTAATGAAAATGTTACGATTGGAAATACCCATCGGATTGTTGTACCATCAGCATTCTACAAAGTATTTTTGCGAAAAAATAATTCATCATGGACTTCTATCGGCTTCATGTTCGAAAACGAGGCAGGAAATAAACCTTTGATGACATATATGACTTCAGTTGATGATATTGAAAACATTACTGGTATTGATTTCTTCTATAATCTCCCTGATAGTATTGAAGAACGAATTGAGTCTGACTTTCTAATAAGTGATTGGACACTATAATTGTCATACTAACTAAACAATCACCACCTTCTCTACTTCTTTCCTCGGATTTCTCCCCAATTTTCAAGGGACATAATTTAGGATGATGTCGTAGAACCAAAAAATGAACTGACAACCAAAGTAATATGCAAAATCTGCATAAAACATAAGCACTTGTTATCGCAAATTTTGCGACAACTGCTTTCTTAAGGGATCGAATTCGACCCCTATGTTTTCAAAATAGCAATAGAGCACCTGTTCCATTTTGGAACGCGTGATTCATTTCATACACACAAACGGCTGAGCACCTGCTCAGCCGTTTTTATTAAAGGCAATCACCCATTGAGCGGCAGGATTTGCACCTACTCATGAGGTAATAAATTACCGCCCTCCGTTCTACTGCATGGCTCTACCCAATAAGCGCTCGCCAATCACTCGAAACGCCCATGTTTCTCCAACATCACAATTTACACCAAAAACATTTTGCAATTTTACGCATGTTTGGCAAAATAAATTTGCGGATTTCTGCATTTTTCGACAAAATAAATTTACGGATTTCTGCATTTCTCAGCAAAATAAATTTACGGATTTCTGCATTTTTTAATGTAATTATTTGCATATATCACAGAAATTCACTACCTTTGCGGCGCAAAATAGAACATCGTAATAGATTATGGTATTTAAAAGAAAATTATATGCCCAAATGCTGGATTGGAAACAGCAATGGGGAGGACAATACGCCCTACTAATCAAAGGTGCAAGACGTGTTGGAAAATCTACGCTTGTTGAGCAATTTGCCAAAAATGAGTACAAGTCGCATATATTAATAGATTTTTCTAACGCGCGCAAAGAACTGATATCGCTTTTTGATGATATAAGTGATTTGGACTTTTTCTTTATGCGCTTGCAGCAACAAACGGGCGTTAAACTCCACGAAAGGCAATCAGCTATCGTATTTGACGAAGTACAAGAATGTCCTCGTGCAAGACAAGCAATCAAGCATCTTGTGAAAGATGGGCGATATGATTATATTGAAACGGGCTCGCTTATCTCCATTCGAAAGAATGTACAAGGTATTGTGATCCCAAGCGAAGAAATGCAACTAACCTTGCTGCCACTTGATTTCGAAGAATTCCTGTGGGCTACTGGTAACGAGGTTGGGTTGGATATACTTCGTACATTCTACGAAAAACATATTCCGCTCGGTGAAAGTCATCGTAGTACTATGCGCGATTTGAGGCTATACATGCAGGTAGGGGGCATGCCACAGGCGGTGAATGCTTATCTCAAGCATAATAACTTGCAGATGGTAGATAAAGTGAAGCGCGAGATAATCGGGTTGTATGATAGTGATTTTATGAAACTAGACCCATCAGGTAGGTCATCTATGTTATTCAAAAATATCCCAGCTCAACTCAATAGCAACGCCTCGCGATATATGATAGCTTCTGCTATTAACGAGCGTAGAACGGATGCAATAGACCTTATCGTATCGGAGATGTGTGAAAGTATGGTAATCAACTTGGCACATCATTGTACTGACCCCAATGTGGGATTTGGTATGCACAAGAGTTTAGATGCCTACAAAATGTACATAGCGGATACGGGTTTGTTTGTGACTTTAGCATTTTGGGATAAAGCTTTTACTGAAAACATCATCTATAATCAACTATTATCCGATAAGTTGAGTGCTAATCTTGGTTATGTATATGAAAACCTCGTAGCTCAAATGTTGCGTGCAAGCGGAAATGAGTTGTACTATTACACTTTCCCTACAGAGAAAGGCAATACTAACTACGAAATTGACTTCTTGCTGTCTCGAGGTAATAAGATAGTCCCAATCGAAGTAAAATCTTCGGGCTATAAGACACATAAGTCATTGGATGCTTTTTGTGAAAAACATTCTTCCCGCATTAGCGATCGTATCTTGCTCTATACTAAGGACTACCAAAAGGATGGAACAACAATATGTTTACCTATCTATTTCACAAGCATGTTATAGTTCCTGTTCTTAATAAAAGAGAGTGTGTCGGCATTTTGACACACTCTCTTTCATTAAAAGCAATCACCCATTGAGCGGCAGGATTCGAAATAATCGTTCGCCCGAAGGAAGATAAGAACCTACTCATCATCCATCTTTCGCATAGCCATTGCACTTGTTGACGATTTGTCAACCGATATATCAAAAAAAATACAGGTAGCACTTTTTTTAGAAAAAAAATGCATTTTTTTGTATTTTCTTTGAGCTTATGACAGGTTTTGTCAGTTTGGTGTAGTAATTTTGCAGCGGATTTCAAAAAATAAGAATGATTACTGCTTAAATCGAATGAATATGACTGCTACAAAGAAACAATTACTACCAACAGAGGGAGATATAATGCCCACCAATCAGATTGAAAATCTCATTTTAGACATTCGTGGACAACAAGTGATGTTGGATCGAGATTTGGCTAATCTTTATGGAGTGGATACCAAAGTGTTAAATCAAGCAGTGAAACGTAATATTGAACGTTTTCCCGTTCGTTTTCGTTTCCAATTATCTGATTTAGAGAGAGATAAACTGGTCACAAATTGTGACCGGTTGCAAATGCTAAAGCACTCTAATGTAAATCCTTTTGTATTTACAGAGCAAGGGGTTGCAATGTTATCTACTGTTCTACGTAGTAAAACGGCAATTAATGTAAGTATTCAAATCATGGATGCGTTTACCGCTATGCGCCAGTTCATCACTTCCAATGCACAGATATTCCAACGCTTGGATGTGATGGAACAAAATCAATTAGCAATCGTGGCGCACCAAACAGAAACAGACCACAAACTCGAAGAGGTATTCCGTCGTTTGGATAGCGGTAATGTGCAACCCCACCAAGGTATCTTCTACGATGGGCAAATCTTCGATGCCTACACCTTCATCAACGACCGCATACGCGAAGCCACCACACGCATCATCCTCATTGACAACTATATTGATGATAGCGTGCTTACCATGCTCGCCAAACGAGCAGACAAAGTGGCTGCTGTCATCTATACCAAGAAACCATCCACACAACTGCAACTGGATATGCAGAAGCACAATGCTCAGTATCCGCCGATAAATGTCGTAGAGTTCAATCGCTCACACGACCGTTTCCTCTGCATCGACGAGATGGTCTATCACCTCGGTGCCAGCATCAAAGACCTTGGCAAAAAGTGGTTCGCCTTCAACCGCATGGAGATGCCCACAACCGAACTCCTCAAAAAAATATAAAGCTGTGTACATACTTTGCCTCAGATTTCAACAACTGATATATGTTCAACTATAAAAAATAAAGATTATGGGATTATTTGATTTTCTCTTTGGCTCCGATGAGAGCTCAACCAATGGATTGTTCGACATTGAAGATTACCGCAGTATTCATGAAGACCGTCGTCATCACGCAAGTGGCTCTGGTAACTGGACTTCTCGTGAAGACTGGGACTGTGGCGACTATGATGACGATGGTATGTCGGGATTTGACTCGTATGATGATAATGATTTCTAATGCCTCAAACCACTGCACGCAGTTTCTTCTCTACTTCTTTCCTCGTCTTTCTCCCCAATTTTCAAGGGACATAAGTTAGGATGATCTCATAGAACCAGAAAATGGAATCTCGTATCCTTTGGATACTCAACCACCTCGAAAGTACGGTCGCATAATGCAGCCCGTACTTCAAAGGCGAGAATTATGCGGGCTGCGCCCTCGCATTAAGCGACCAGTTGTACCTTCGGACGCCGCCTTGTGATGTGACCCCAAAAAGTTGGACGGATTATTAAAATTGATATTTAGATCGATATTGCATCGGACTCATACCTAATCGTAACTTGATTCGATCTTTATTATAGTAAGCAATATATTCCTTAAGCTGCTTTTTAAAATCGGCTAAGCTTTCAAACTGATTGACATATAGTAACTCTTTTTTCATCAATCCAAAAAAGTTTTCCATCATAGCATTATCCAAACAATTACCTTTTCGTGACATACTCTGTATGATATGATGCTCTTGTAAAAGTTTTTGGTATGTTTTATGCTGATAATGCCATCCTTGATCAGAGTGTAAAATAACATGCTTTGCTTGGGGCTGTTGTTCACATGCTCGTTTTAACATAGTAGTTACCATCTTTAGATTGGGACTGTCAGATATGCAATAACTGATTATTTCACCGTTCCACATATCTAAAATGGGTGATAAGTAACATTTGCTGCCTTTTATATCTACCTGTGTAACATCCGTACTCCATTTCTGATTCGGTTGTTCTGCATCAAACTGCCTATCCAATATATTTGGAGCCACTTTCCCTATTCGACCTTTATAAGAACGATATCTGACACGGCGCTGACGAGCTTGTAGTCCTTCTTCCTGCATTAAGCGAGCAACTACTTTTCTACTAATTATTTCGCCAGAAGCACGTAGTGTTATCCATACTCTCCGATAGCCATAGCGCTCTTTATGTTGGCCAAAAATGAGGCGGATTTGTTCGCGAGTAGCATGATATTTGTCAGGTCTTTCCTTTGCGTGATAATAGTATGTAGCACGTTTCATCCTACTAACCTGAAGCAGCGCTTCAAGGCTATATTCTGGCCTCAATGATTGGATGATTTGGGTTTTGTCTTTGCTGCTAAGCACTCCCTTTCCTTCATTAAGGCCCGCGCTTTTTTTAAGAAGGCATTCTCTGCTCTGAGTAACTCATTTTCACGTTGGAGTTTCTCAAGTTCAGTCATTGGCTCTCTCTTTTTTGGACGTCCCATAGGTGCGTGTTTTTTAATTGATATGATAGGTTCTGGTAGTGTATGTTTTCTGCCATATTTACGACCATACTCTACATCATGCAAAGCATCATAACCACTAACACGTACAATACTTAACCACCGACTAAGGGAAGAACGAGATATACGATACTTTGCACAAACAGCATGCAAAGGTACACCTTTTTCTTCAACCTCACAAACAATTTGACATTTTTCTGTATAATTATACCTACAATTTTGAGGAAGACGCTGTAAACCTGCAACACCATAGAGTTTGTATTGCTCCACCCACATGGTAACTACATTTTTAGAACATTTTAATTTTTTAGCTACATGATAGATAGGCAAACCTTGTTTGCATAGTTTAATGGCTCTTAATTTTTCTTTTAATGAATGCTCCATAAGCGACACTTTGTTTTGTGTCTAACTTTTTGGGTGCATTTCACTTGCTCGTTTGAGCAATTCCCCCGAAGCTACGGTCGCATAATGCAGCCCATTTGTAACAAAATCGCACTTGAAAGTAAACTTTCGCGCGATTTTTTTGCAAATGTACATTTTTTGTTGTACCTTTGCACGGTTTTTGGTA
>JAZOUT010000098.1:0-2485 GCA_045658305.1 Candidatus Aphodosoma sp.
CGAAATTTCTTAACCTTTTGCAGCGAGAGATAGAAGGGCTGAAAGCATAGCTGATTTTGTGGGATAGAAACGCAGTGAAGGTTGATTACTATTGCTCCGATTTTATCTGCTAATTTTGACCAATAAGCCGAAATCTTTACCGCTATGCATCATTACCCATCTTATTAGACATTAAAAGCGGCCTTCATTTGAAAGCCGCTTTTGGTGAATGTATGGTTGATAATTACTTCCTGATAAATTTCACAATGCAATCAATGCAGATTGGAGTTTCGGAGATTGTGTCGATAAAAACATTTGCAGGGTGCATATCCTCCAAGTGTAAGCGGTCGCCGATATAGTTTACTCCGTTGCCGTCGCCATTGTCGCGAAATCCTTTTGCTGCAACCATTGCGTCTATCTCCGACTTTGTAGCAAGTCGTTTACAGCCTATGTAAGGTTGTGTGCAGATTGTGCGAAATAAATCATCTTGGTCGCGTGTGAAACCAATTACGGTCATAGGTGTTTCGGGGAACAATGTGTTGTGGAGTACGATAGATTCCAACGCTCTTCCCAAGGTCGCATAGATTGAGCTGCGAACTTTTACGACTGAAGTGTCTCCATCTTTGTAATAGACCATAGACTCTGCTCCCTGAGCAATCATTGGTCCATACTCTGATTCGATGTCGGAAATAGCATTAGCAAACCATAGGCCTTTCGCAGTCGCCCATTGTTCAACTAATTTCTCCTGCAATTCGTCTATTTGCCAATTTGCTGGGCCTGCTTTGCCTGCTCCAACATCTTCGCTTGCTGAAAGGCTTGACTGTGCGTAGTCGCATACGAGGTACGACCCAATGAACGCCTCACCTGCACAGCAGAGTCCTCCATGCTCTTTTTGATTGAACTGAGTAAGATCTGTTTTGCCATTGACTATCTGCTTTATGTAGTTATCAATAATCTCGATTGTTTGCCCAGAGAAGCCCTCGCTACTGATAGCATTGTATATTTCTTTCATACTGCCAAACAAATCATTTTATTATCTATTCACAAAGATAGTGCATTTTTTTTAATTAAAAGATTTTTTGAAATAATTTCACTCTTATACAATTATTCATTGCACCTTAAAATTTGCGAAAAGGTTGCGATTTTATTACTATATTTGAGGGCTGAAAAGCGATGTCTATACAATAGACAAAATTGTGAGAGATAGTGGTGAGTTGAAAACGAAAATCCCCGCCACAATGCGCTCTATCGTAATAAATGTGCTCCCTCAGGGAGCGAGAACCCTGACTACACCTTGCCCACTAAACTAGTGAGTGCCTACCACCCATTCTCCTCACGGTCGTCATCGTGCATCTCATCCTCCTCTCGGTCGTTGTAGCGTTCGTCGTCCATATAGACCGTGCGCCAATCGCCATCCTCGTTGCCACTCGCAGGAAGCGAGTCGTAGTCGTACTTGCTGTTGTTCGGGTCTATGTGCGGAATAAACGCCTCCTCGCCATTGCCGGCGCAATGGTGGTGCAATGGGCACCCTGTGTTGCAAGCGTACTCATCGTAGCCGTGCGGACAGCGCCACTCACCCGCCGAATTGTTGCTATTGTTCGCAGCTCGTCCTACTGCCCAACCAACAATGCCCAATACTATAATAAGAAAGATAAATCCCATATGATTTTAATTACTGATTACTACCTCATGAGAAGGTCAAGCCGTACGAGATTAAGTTATTTTTTGCGTTTTTTATCGTATATAATAATGAAAATCGCCCAAAAGAGAAACGATGCAACTCCTATAAAACCGCTAATAACGAGCCAAATATCGGCTAATAACCATAACGCATACATAATATCCTACCTTAAATTGTTAAACATTAATCAAATTCCTTCTCTGTACCTGGCACGCTCTACTACGCCTCCTCTACAACGCTTCTGCTCTCTATCAAATAGATTGCAATACCACTCGCTGCAATCACGCCTACTGCCATAGCCTTTGCCAAAACACCGCCTACAAAAATCAATACATCCATCATAGTTTAATAGTTTTATTGGTTTTACGGTGCAAAGGTAGGGGTGTATTTTGACAATTCTTGTCAAAGTGTCAAGAAAATAATCTCATTATTGACAATTTTATTTAGTTGGTGAGGGCTACCGAATTTTAGATAGTAGTTAATGCCAACAAAAAAAGGTTGCCCGAAGGCAACCCAAAATGTAAGTTGTAGCGCTACTACTCTGCCTTTGGAGCAACCGGCATACGACGCTCCTTGATGCGAGCCTTCTTACCTGTAAGCTCACGGAAGTAGTAGATACGAGCACGGCGAACAACACCATACTTGTTAACCTCGATCTTGTCGATGTGTGGTGAGTAGAGAGGGAAGATACGCTCAACGCCTACGCCGTTCGAAACCTTACGGATAGTAAACATCTTGGTCTTACCTGTACCCTTAATCTGGATAACTACACCACGGAAGCTCTGCAAACGCTCCTTGCTTCCCTCGATGATACGATAAGTTACG